>JAAZDI010000043.1 GCA_012512295.1 Syntrophomonadaceae bacterium | reverse complement strand
TCTGCCGGCTCCCAGGAAAGTGACGGTGCTTGCCCGACTGATCTGTTTACCAATGATCTTTTCCACGGTTACTATGTCCTTGGTGCGGAGAATAATAAAGACCAAGTCACCCGCCTGGATCATATCTTCCCCCCGAGCAACGACCATACCGCTGTCCCGAAGGATACAGGCAATCAAACACTGATTAGGAATGTTGAGGTCCTTCAGCTTTTTCCCGACAACTGGGGCTTGGGGACTTATCTTGACCTCAATCATTTGAATGCGACCCTCAGCGTAATAATCTACGTTTAAGGCTTCTGGAACTTCAATCACCTTGGCCACTTCTCTGGCGGTAACCTGTTCCGGATTAATTATAAAGTCAATTCCCATCTCACGATAAGAGATTGAGGGTTGGCCTTCGGTGTATTCAGGATTACGCACCCTGGCCACCGTTCGCGGCACACCGAACTGTTTGGCCATCATGCAGGCAACCATATTAATCTCATCCATTTCGGTAACGGCAATCAGCATATCTGCTTCCCGAACACCAGCTTCCTGAAGAACAGTCGGACTAGCCCCATTCCCGCCAACTGTCTGGATATCCAGGTGTTCACCAATTATTTGCCGTCTTTCTTCATCCATTTCAATGACCACGACATCATGTTGTTCATAGGACAACATTTGCGCTAGATTAAAGCCAACTTTACCCGCGCCGACTATGATTACCCGCACGACCCTCCGCCCTCCCTAAGCAGTGTCTAAGCAGTATCTAGCAGTATCTTTGTTATTAATGATCTTGTTAACTGGTCAATGACCGCAAGGACAGTCTCAGACTATCTTAAACATTAAATCGGAAATTTATTATGTCGCCATCCTGAACCAAATAATCCTTGCCTTCCAGTCGAAAAAGACCCTTTTCCTTTACCTTTACCATTGATCCTAGTTCATGCAAATCATGATACTTTACTACCTCAGCTCGGATGAACCCTCTCTCTATATCTGAGTGTATTTTTCCGGCCGCTGTTTTGGCCGGCGTATTTTTTTCGATCGTCCAGGCCCTTACTTCGTCTTCGCCGACCGTAAAAAATGAAATTAGTCCCAGGTGATGATACATCGCTTGAGCAACTCGATGGATACCTGGTTCGGTAATACCTAAATCTTCCAAAAAGGCTTTTTGGTCCTCCTGGCTTAGTTCGCTTATTTCCATTTCCGCCCTGCCACAGACTTCCAGCATGTGTATTCCCTTTTCCAGAGCATAGGCCTCTAGTTGTGACTTTCCAGGGTAATGATTATTTCTAAGCTGTTTTTCATCTAAATTCACCACGAGGAGCATTGGTTTTTCGGTAAGAAAGGCGAACGATCGAATCTGAAAGGCTTCTTCCTCTGTTAGTCCTAGATTACGGATCGACCGTTCTTCTTCTAAACCTACTTTAATCTTTTTCAATATATCCAACTCTTTTAATTGCTCAGCCTTTTTCTTACCCGCTTCTATTCGTTGGATCCTTTTTTCTACCATTTCCAAATCAGCTAATAACAATTCCAGATTGATTGTTTCAACATCGCGCACTGGATCTATTGTATTTTCTGGGTGGGGCACCTCAGGATTTTCAAAAACCCGCACAACTTGAATCAGCATATCAGCATTTCTTACGGAAGTTAAAAAGGCATTACCTACTCCCTGCCCCTGACTTGATCCCCGAACCAGTCCAACTACATCAATCACTTCTAACTGAGCGTAAATGGTCCGGCGCGGTCGATATAGATCTGAAAGAAAGTCAATCCTATCATCTGGGATCCGTGCTATTGCTCGGTTTGTCTCGGTCCGGCCAGAATAGAAATTAGATGTTTCAGCTTTAGCTTGGGTTAATAAATTAAAAAAAGTCGTCTTTCCTACCATTGGTAATCCAATAATTCCACAAGTCAGCAATTTTTTGTGCACCTCTGTGATAGCATATTTTTTGATATTATATTTATAAGAATAGCGTCTATGATCAATACTTTAGCCCATTGTACTCTAACCAATTAAGCTATTCAAGCTAGGTATAACAAGATATATCAATCGGTATTCTAAAATGATTTGACGGATAATAACGGGTTACAATAGTTTTCCAAATAGAAAGTTTTGTTGGGAGGAAAGATTATGAAACACTCATATTATAAGACAATTAATAAAAAGTTTGGACAGGCAATCGCTGATTATCAAATGATTCAGGATGGTGACCAAATAGCTGTAGGTTTATCAGGCGGCAAGGATAGCGTCCTGTTACTTTGGCTTCTTACTCGTTTACAACGGATTGCCCCGGTTGATTTCAAACTCAAGGCAATAACTCTGGATCTAGGTTGGGGTTCAAATTTCGCTGGTCTTGTCGAATTTTGCCATCAATTAAATGTTCCATTTTATCTTGAGGTTACAGCAATTGGCCGGATTGTTTTTGAGGAACGCCAAGAAAGTAATCCCTGTTCCCTATGCGCTCACCTTCGCCGGGGTGCCTTGAACAATCTAGCCAAAAAGCTTAAGTGTAATAAGGTTGCTTTGGCCCATCATGCCGATGATGCCGTAGAAACACTTTTGATGAGCATGTTCTATGAGGGTCGCATCACTACCTTCTTACCTAATACCTATCTTACTCGACAAAATCTTAGGGTAATCCGACCACTAGTCTATATTCGAGAAGCAGTTATTCAAGAAGCAGTAACTAATCTGAAGTTACCACTAGTCGATAATTTTTGTCCTGCAAATGGTCGAACGAAACGCCAGGTTATAAAAGAAATAATCGCTGATCTAGAACAAAAGATTCCAGGGGTTTTCGCTCGACTGCAAGGTTCACTTAAAAATATTGATACACACCAACTTTGGAAAGCTAAACATAACATTTAGCTTGACGTCCAAAAGAACAAACGTTTTCCCAATGGACAGACTTATGTTATAATAAAATAAATAAGGCTTGGAGGGAAAAATATGAAAGAACTGTCACCCCGACAGCAGGCAATTCTAGATTTCATAAAAAAACAAACGCGCACTAAAGGTTATCCCCCTTCTGTCCGCGAAATTGGTGTGGCTGTCGGATTAAGTTCCAGTTCAACGGTCCATGGGCACCTAAAACAAATGGAAGAATACGGTTATATTCGTCGCGATCCGACTAAACCGAGAGCGATCGAAATAATTGAAGATGGCGTGTCCCAAAAAGAAATAATTAATGTACCAATAGTAGGAAAAGTTACTGCCGGAGATCCCATTCTAGCCGTAGAAAATACAGAAGATGTTTTCCCCTTGCCCTTAGACTTTGTCCGAGAAGATAAAGTGTTTATGCTCAAGGTTAAAGGAGACAGTATGTATGAGGCCGGCATTTATGATGGAGACTATGTCCTGGTTCGTCAGCAGAATTCAGGAACTGACGGAGATATTGTGGTAGCCTTACTCGGGGAAGAGGCTACTGTAAAACGCTTCTTCCGTGAAGAGGGCTATATACGATTACAACCAGAAAACCCCACTCATAAACCAATTATTACTAATGAAGTTTCCATTTTAGGTAAGGTGATTGGACTAATTCGACGGTTTTAGCTTACTATTTATTATATAGATCATGTA
>JAAZDI010000042.1 GCA_012512295.1 Syntrophomonadaceae bacterium | reverse complement strand
AGCAACGGCTGATACTACTGTATGAGCAAAGAGTGGATCGGAAAAAGGAAGTTCTTCTGGATTAAATAAGAATAAAGATAAAAGTCCATGTGGGATTTCTGTAGCCTCATCGGTGAGTTTTCTTTTATTTAACTTCGCTTGAAAAAGAGGATCTATCTTTCCTAAATCATGCAATAGTGCTGCATAATCGAGGACTTCCCACCACTCATCTGGAAATTTTTTTGATTGTTTACAATGTAGTTCCTTTACTGCTTGAAGTACATCTTGAGTATGTTGTGCAAGACACGTGCCGTTGCTTTTGGCTAAAAATGCATTCATCAAAACCTAGCCCGCCCCCTCCCGATCTCTTTTATTAATTAAATTAAGGCCATATATACCGGGGTGCTTACTTGAGTATCTGTTAATAAACTAGGAAGGCTAAAGTTATTTAAAAAAGGAACAGGACAACAACAAAGCTGAGCTGGGACATGAGCGAAGTTTCGAATCTCCCCGGATTTGCCTTTACTATGAGATATTTTCACTAACTCATATCTTGAAGTAACCAATACTGCATTTCCCTGGATCTTTTTATACAGCTCATTGTATTCTTCATTACAAATTTTGTCATTTAATCCAAATGTATGTTTAGAATCCGGCATCCACTGATAATATGAACCTGCTTCTTTAAGGTCTTCTACAGAATTAGAAACAGACAGGTCTATCATATTAGCTGATTCTACCATAGCCCAATCTTCAGAGCGCCCCAAATGGAGATGGCTAAACCATTTCTCCGGGGCCGTTATGTTTTGTTGCAGTTCTTGCAACAAGGAAGAATTAGAATGGCAAAGATATAGATAAACCTGTACCTGATTTAAGACCTCAACGACCATTGGACTTTGTCCACCAGGATGCTCTGGCAACTCTTGCCACTTGCGATTTGTGTTTGAACAAAAACGACTACGGTGGGAAGCTGGACTTAAATTGCGCAGCCATGTATATTCCCTGGTTAAATATTTATGTTTTGCGAGTATACCTAAAGCAAAGGTTTCATCTAACATTTGATTAATCTTATCCTTATCTCCCAAAATATTAGCCAAGAAACCAATTACCGTAGAATAAGGAGGCAATGGATAGGTTTTACAGGGGCTGTTGCTATGAATAACTCGAAAATGTGCGTTAGGTAAGGAGACTGATATCCTCAACGCTTTAATCGAAGGCATTTTAACACCACCATTTTTAAATAAAACTTAATACTTCATTTATGCCACCCCAATTTTTTGCTTTTCCCCCAACGTTACCATTAAACGGCAAGCTACCATCGTACCAAGCCTGGACTACATATTCATTGTCTAATGCTTTATTCAAATCTTTAGTATTAATAGTACCGTTTTCAAATGTTACGTAGCTGTTAAAAACCGGTACAGGTGCTTTGAGTATTCCTAGGATAAAGAAGACCGGAACCAGCCCATAGTTTTCAGTACTCGAATGGATAATTAATCCATTCGTAATGGCAGTTACAACTTCTTGTATCCTTTTCTTTTTTTCTTCCGGATTAATCACATAAATAAGTCGGCTGTTATTACTCCCTTCCTTCATTCCAATAATTCCTCTTAAACTATCATCTTTTTTAACGCTACGCCAAATCATATCCTTTTTATCCTCAGATTCTACGAAATCGCCTAAAAGTTCTTTTTCTTCTTCTGTCGATTCAGAAAACTTGCTTATCCATGATTTCAAATTATCAGGAATAGTTTTTAAGTAAATATCATGAATCCCCAAGCGACATAAATCCAGGGTAAATGAAAGCCGATAGTATGAATGATGTTCCTCTTTTTGAAACGGATTTGGGTTCGGGTTTCCTTCAATACCAGCAGCAATCGCCCGTCTCACTAAATCATGGTTAGCATAAAAAGCCATATCTGCCTGCCAGGGTTCCAGTGATATTGCTTTGGTTAGACCTAAGGGAGCCTTGCGAGTAATAGTTACATTAGAATCTGCAGCAGAGGTATTCATAAACCCAAATAAATCCATTTCCGGATAAGTTATAATATTTGCGTCGGGGAATTTAAACTGAATAACCTGGTTATCCATAGTGACCGGTGCTTCTTTCCAATCATATAAGTAATTTAAAGTTTCAAATAAGTGATGACGAATAAACGCTCTACTCATAAAAGAATAAGTACCGTCATGACGTGATAGCTTTTTGATCGAGGTAATGTTTCCGCCTAGCTTATCATCCCTATTAACCGCCGAACTTTCGAAAATAACGGTTGCAGATAGTCCTTTAGCCTTCATTTATGCTTCCTCCTTTAAAATCTCTATGTGTTCATCGGACTTAAGTCCGGAAATAAAAGCGTATATACCATTCTTAAATAACTCATTATCTCTAATTGTAAAAAGTTGAGCTAATTGATCCGGAAATGTCATCTCTTTCGCTACATACAATCTTAATAATATATGGTACACATCAGCTTTACGGTTGAGTCGTGTCAATTCTAATAGCCTAAATATCAGGCTATCGTTCTGTTTTATTGGAGCCTCACTCGCTAAATTACGCAATTCCTTTACATTAACAAAAACCACGTTCTTTCCCCCTTTCCCCTTTTCTAAAAATCTTTTCAGTTCGCAGTAAAGCTCAATTAAGTCCGCAATCGCCTGGTCATTGGATTCTTTTCCTCGGGAATCAAGAACATCTGGATCCTCATCATAGTGTTTCCCAGTAATATAAGCTCTCAAAGATTTATAAATCATAACCGGTAAGTAATCGAACTGCTCCCGCAAAATAATTTCCCACACTCTTTCACTATCTACTTTAGTAATTAGTAATGATAATTGAGGAATTAAAAATATTTTTGCCAGTCGGTCTGAAATTGGATAGTAACTCACCCCTCCCCTCATAAACAGCAAAATTTCTATACCTTGAAGGCCCAATTGCCTACACCTTTTCTTAGTTGAGAATTAAAATAGAATGCATTCATTAGGTTTTTATAACCTCGGGTTTTTCTTTTACTTGTCTTTAAGATGTGATTTAAATGCCAGTTTATTTTGAAGGAGTTTGAATTAACAAAAAAGCCATTGGATCGGATAAGGTGAAAACATAGGAAATATGAGCGACATGTTTTACAAAACAATAGATTGGGTTGTCCGTTCCAAAACAGATTTGGGAAAACGGCTGGAGCATTGCCCAGTAATATTGATAATGATCTCGTAAAAAAGGTATCGTATACTCTTTCAGTTTCATCAAGATCACATTCACATCCACAAAAACAACATTTGAAATTATCCGAATGATTGGTAATTATACGAAACCAACTTCCTAAAAACTCAATCTTTCTTGGTAATGGCCAAGTAAGCTGTGCTAAATTCGGGTAATCAGCACTTTTATGAAAAACGCTACGAAAAACTGTTTCAATTTTTTCCTGTGCGTTTAAAACTTTACCTCTATCCTCTTTTCTAATAAAACCGGAATTATAGCTTACATTCACCCACCACCAAGCAATTCTTTTCATTCCCCCTAATTCTTCTGGCACTGGTACACAATCATACCCAGCCGGTTCAGGTAAACTGCTATCCCCAAAACTTACTTCAGCCAGCGCACCGGGGATAATCACTCGGCCATCATCCTGCAATAATTGTTCTTCCACAATCTGAGGTCCGTTCTCGCCCAATCCCCAGGCTAAAACCTCTAAAAACCCCTGTACACACGCATTGTAATACCAAGAAGATGGATAAATTTCTAAATCCTTCATTGCTGCTTTATCACCTCCAGCAGTCCGAAACCCTGACCTGTCCGCACTCCTAAACCATAATCATATAGGAACTGCAAGCAGTCGGGCGATCCAGATAAAGTAATCCTGCCTCTCAGGGTAGTGATCTTTCCACCATAATGCTGACAGACACTTTTATATAATTTTCCATCATCCTGAACAACTATTGGACTGAAGGGCAATTCGGCCGATTCAGAATAAACCTGATTAACAAATCCAACCTTCTTTTGAAGATGTGTATTAATTGCTTCCTCAAGATGCAATCGATCACTGGAGTCTACATAATTATTTTCGCCGCGCAGGGCAGCATGCCCAATAATTCTGAACTCGACTGTATTCGACTTGATCTGTTTCAACGGTAACAGATTAATTCTGCTTAGCTTTAAACCTAAAACATTTAATTGTCCCTTTTGGTCGATCGCACTATTACATATCTCTGTCATCAATTCAAATAAACCAGTGGAAAACGTTACGGTTACTGGAGGTTTAATAAACATTTGCTGTTTCTCGGTATCTACCCCCTCGACCTTGGCAAATTCAATTCCAAATACATAAGGACTATAACCCGGTTTTTCTTCATTAAAACGTTGATAATATGGAGTATTTACTAATAGAGTTTTAACAAAAGAAATAAAATGACGTCTAAAATCCATGGGAATAACGCATGGTTCATTCTGGTTTTCCGAATTAAGCACACATTTAACTCGCAATCTATGACTCACCTCCTTAAAATTTAAATCAGTTTTTATAACCCTCATACATCTCCCAAATCCTCTTCGCCTTATTAGCCATTTCCTGCCGCAACCAGTCAGGCTCCAATACTTCTACGCTATCCCCCCACTGAATCAACCACCCTGTCATTTCCGCAACACCGCACACATAGAAAGATACGATTAACGACCCATCTGGTAATTCTTCCTCTACTCGTTGGGAATGATGGTAAAGCATGTTCCTAATCCGGTAAGCAAATCGCCCGCTAAACCTTAGCCGGATATAGTGACAATCCTGATCGTTAATGACCCCCCAGCATGGGTCCATGTACTCAGTCACCGAAAAATCCTCAGGATATTCAAATGAGTTGTTATTATAAGCAATCACATCTCGAATCTGGTCTACTCGAAAAACTCGAATGGCATCACGCATCAAACAACGACCAATCAAGTACCAATTCTGTCGTTTACAAATCAGGCCGTAGGGCTCGACTACCCGCTCAGTCTCCTCCCCGCTATAACCAACGTAATACCAGAGCTTGACCTGGTAGGAATCTCTGACTGCTTGGACCAACTTAATAAAGACTTCACCGGTTCGGTGTGGTTCGGTCAAGGTTTCCTCCACTAGATGAATCCGTTCTTGCAGCTTTTCCACCGCTAATTGACGGGGGTTATAGTGATACTTAAAAAGCGTGGAGATAAGACTATTTTTTATTTCATTCAGATGCCCGCTTAAAGCTGAGCCTTTTTGCTGGAGCATACTTAAAAAGATCACGGTTGCCTTTTCTGGACTAAGACTGGGCAGGTAACCATACTTCAGGCTTACCCGTATTGTTTTACCGTTGCCCTCCCGGCGGACCAGGGGCACCCGCAGGTCATTTTCAATAGCTTGTAAATCACGATAAATCTGACGTTCACTTACCTCGGTTCGTTCGGCTAACTCCTTGATTGTTATTCCCCCGTAAGGAGTTTTGCGGTTGAGCTGGTCAACAATAATATTCAGCCGCAACATCTGCGCCGCATCCTTTTTAACCCGTGGCATGCGATTGTACCCACCTCCAGCTGAATCCATAAACAGAGCAGTTGGCTCTGATTTACAGATTTGGACTCTAGATGGATACTTTCGCCATAATTTCCCCTTTTCCTTCACAATCTAACTTTTTAACTATTATTTTTATTATATAGTTACTTAAGTTACTTAAATACAGCCAAATCCCCAATAGATTTGATAATGATACAAATGTCCTTGATTAATAAATTTTTTAAGCATAGCGGTATATAAGCATAACAGTATGCTTAACTCTGTTTTCTCGCCTTTATCGCTTCTTTTTCTGCCTTCTTCCCATCTTGACCTGAAAAGCCTCACACACAAAATGCTTTCTCAAGGATTTATAATCATTGGGATACATCATTATTCGATTCAGGCAGTCTTTAAGGTCATTCGCCTCATTAGTCAACTCCTCATCAGCCAGATCGTGCGCCAAGTTACTTATTTTATGCAACTGTTTTTCTAATAACCGCCGACTTCCCTCAAAATCCCCTCGATCTGCCAGCTGGACCGCCTCTTCCCGGACCTCGGCTGCCCGAAAGATCTCGACTTGTTTGATAACCTCTAAATTATCCAGAGGTTCCTCTCCATCTGCCCGAATATTCGTCTTAAGATTTGCTTGAAGATTGACCATGGCTAGATTTTGACGCACATCCGCATACTCTATCTCTAATTCTAATAGACTGCTTTCTCCCTCAAACAGATCTGCAATGGCGAGGGTGAATACCAGCACTTTAGTTTCGCTGCTGTAGAGGTCTGGTAGGGTGAGATTTAATCCGTCACCGTTATCCGGCGGGTAGCCTAACACCCCAGTTATCGTTACACCGGGAGCAGGTTTAGCCTTCACTCGAATATTCTGCGCGACAATGCTCAAAAGACCAGAAAGCTCCTGCTCAAAAATGCTTGGGATCTGATCAGGTGAGGCGATATAGTAAAAGTTTCCCTTCCCGGCTTCTGCCATCTCTTTGAGCAGGTCTTCTTGAAAGTCATCTCCCAATCCAAAAGTAGAAACAGTTATGCCCGATGTAGCAACCTCCTTCGTTAACTTGACTAAGTCTCCTGGCTCGATCACCCCAGTGTTGGCCATACCATCAGTTAATAGCAGTACCCGATTAATTCGCTCCGGCTGATAATATTTTTTAACTTCACCAAAACCCTTAAGGAAACCACCACTCAAATTAGTACAGCCGCCGGGGTAAAGACTCTCCACTCCTCTTTTTAATAGATCTTTATTCTTAGCCAAAGCTGCCGGATAAAGCAGATCAACCTGATCGTCAAAGGTTACTATGGAGCAGTAGTCCTCTCCCCCCAGATGGCCGAGGGCAAAGACGGTTGCTTTTTTGGTGTAATTCAGTTTTTCTCCCGCCATGCTCCCGCTGCGATCAATAACAAACGACAGGTTTTGGGCTGGTCGGTCCTTGGCCGGCAGTTCGGGTGCAGTCAATTTTACCATGACAAACGCGGTATGCTTTCTGCCTGCCGTTAAAAAAGTCTTATCCAAGGCTAACTCTACTTTGATCTGCTTGTTTTGATCCATCCGAGCCCCCCCTTTTTCTAATAAGTGCTTACAGCCATGAGGCTTTTCAATTGGTGATAAATTTATTGTAGTCCTTTGCCGGGACAAAAGGCTGTCACTGTGGAAAAGACATAAACGGATAAAACTTTTTCGCATTTCCTAAACTCCCATACCACGCAAGCAACGATTATGAATGAAAGTGGACAATGAGACCAGTTTTTCATCACACAAAAAAGTGCCTCGTTTGGCAGACAGACAGACGCTTGCGGCATTCTCAAATCAACTTAGGTAGCCACCTTCTAAAATGTCTGCTATAATAAATTAATCATTTTAAATATGGTATACCGCTAGGGGTGCCTGAAGGCTGAGAGGCGATTGCCATCCCTTAGAACCTGTGGTTGAGATAATGATCAACCATTCTGGATAATACCAGCGTAGGGAAGTGGTGCGAAGAGAGAATAAGCTGATCGCCATATGCCGCTTGGTATATGGTTTTTGTTTTTAACTACTAAGTTAAAGAACCCAGTTAGCGATTTATCGTTAAGAGTGGCACGCCAAGCATTACGGCGTTGGTTAAACGATTGTTTACATTAGTTGTGTCTGGCGGGCGTGGGTATTTCTTCAATCGAACCAAATTTTTTCATAACCTGGAGGGATTAATATGCGTTTTCTAAACCTGCGTTTAATGGTTGAAATAGCGGTCATGCTCGGGCTCGCGGCGGTTCTGGGGATGATCAAGATTTATCAGGCACCCTGGGGCGGCTCGGTCTCGCTGGAGATGCTCCCTTTATTTATTGTGGCTTACCGCTGGGGGCTGGGGCCTGGACTGATCGCCGGCCTGGTTTACGGATTGTTGAATCTTTCCCTGGATGGGATGCGTTTCATTGTTCACCCGATTCAATTGCTCTTGGATTACCCGGTTGCCTTTGCGTTAGTCGGCCTGGCCGGCTTGTTTCCCGGTCATTACTGGCTCGGAACGATCACCGGCAGTCTGGCCCTGTTAGCTTCACACGTGGTCTCTGGGGCCATCTTTTTTGGTGCCTTTGCCCCGGAAGGGCAAAACGTGTGGGTGTATTCACTGGTCTATAATAGCAGCTATATACTGCCGGAAATGGTCATCTCCGGTTTGTT
>JAAZDI010000041.1 GCA_012512295.1 Syntrophomonadaceae bacterium | reverse complement strand
TTTCCTTCAACTTAATACTTCCTCAAGAATATCCTAGACTGAAATTAACTTGTTGATTGGGGGAGTTGTTCATGACAGCCACTACTATTACGGCTGATGAAGGAATAGAACTAGTCCGAATTAACCCGATCTATTCGATCAATCTGAAAGAAGATTTTCACATTAAAGTTATATTCGAGCGCGGAACGGTCGATTGTGTTGCCAACTATGTCGAAATAATAGAAAATCCTGAAAATTTGGTCCTTGAATTCTATTGGGCTGAGGATAACCCGGCGAGAGTAACTACCCTTTCCTTTGCGGAAGTTCAAGCGATAAACTTTTCCCGGCCTCAGTTAAATACCCTGCAGATTACCATTCAGCAAACTAAGATCGAGAACCCGGTTTAAAACCGGGTTCTCCGTGTTTTTTCATGCCTAAATCACGCTATAAGGTTTTTCCCTGGCTCGGCCCACTATTCTTCTAGGGGTTGTTTTTAATCAACCCCAGGCCGTGACCGGTCTCTTTAGCATCAATCGGCTCCATGGTATCAAGATGACCCCAGATTGCCTCCTGTTTCTTTCCTTCAATTAAAAACTGCACGCGGTCAACTTCTGGTAACTCAGCCAAGGTGTAAACGATCGAATAAACCGTAATCAATTCCCCGGTCGAGCCGCCCCAGTGTTTCGTCTGCATTTCCTTAGAAAAGTTGACGTAAGCGACGCCATCAGCCAATTCGAGCGAAAGAAGTTTTGCCTCCGACGGAATAGTTGGGTGTAGACCGGCTTTTTGAGGACCTTTAATTAATTCCTCAATCATCAATACCCCAAGGGGCTTGCCTCCACTAGGCACAGTTCTCTGTTCTAATACCAGGTTCATGGCCTGATCATCCGCAAAATAAAGATTTAGGGTAACTTTTTCACCGTTCGGTTTTGGATCAACCGCGGTTACCGGGTCCGCCGCCCCGCCCTGAATATTCTCAGCTTGTTTATCCTGGGCAGAAGGATCACCAGAACAACCGGCGGCTAATACCAGCATCAGGATTACCCCTAGGAATAAAACACTTTTCAATACCCGCCTGAGGCCAAATTGTTTTACCGGACCAGGTTTCATTTTCATCAACCTCCTTTTGATAGTGTTGCTTTATTTAATTATATTACAAATTAATTGTATTACAAAATAACATTTACTCCGTTACTAGCTAGATACCGCTTCAAATCCCCTATCTTTATCTCCCCGAAATGAAAAACTGAGGCGGCTAAAAGAATATCCGCCCGTCCATCCCGAGCTGCCTCCAGGAAGTGCTCCATTTTGCCAGCCCCACCGGAAGCAACTACTGGAACCTTAACCGCGGCTTTAAGCCCTTGAATTAAAGGTATATCATAGCCGTTCTTCGCTCCGTCACAGGTCTTGCTGGTTGGCAGGATAAACCCGGCTCCCCGGTCCTCCAACTCTCGCGCCCATTCAATAGCGTCTTTCCCGGTCGCGGTATTACCGCCATCAATATATACTTCATAGCCGGACGGTAAAGCCGGGTTGCGGTCAACATCTATCGCTGCTACCACCCGCTGGCTGCCAAAAAGCTTAGCTGCCTCCTCAATCAAGGCTGGCTTCCTAAAAGCAGCACTACTAATCGAGACGCGATCCGCCCCGGCCGCTAAAACTGCCTCCGCATCAGACACCGAGCCAATTCCACCACCCACCGTGAACGGGACTGTGGTCACCTTGGCGACCTGCTCAACTACGTTCAGGGTTGTTTTTCTCTTTTCGATAGTTGCGGTTATATCTAAAAAGGCTAGTTCATCAGCTCCATGCTGACAGTACACCGAAGCACACTCTACCGGATCGCCAGCATCAATCAGATCAATAAAACGAACCCCTTTAACTACTCGGCCTTCTTTAATATCCAGACAAGGCATAATTAATACTTTTGACATAAGAATAAAACGCTCCTTTTTAAACAGATTTGGGTTAATTCAAAGTTAATAAATCCTTCCAGAAAATTGAGCGGGTACAGCTACTAACATAATTATATATTGAATCGTCCTTCAACACCAAACATTTAATTACCTAGTTGTTATTCATATACAAGCACATTTAAGGTAACCTCTCCATATAATGGATTGAATAGCAACGTCTATTCCCCTATTTTGCAAGCTTATATAGAAGGGAGCGTGATCAGTGTGAATCAGCAACAACCACCATATGAATATGATTTTGCCACAATAGAACAAAGAATTCCGGTAGGTGCAGTATGTGGATGGACCTATACGGTGCGTGCTGGAGATAACATTTTTAGAATTGCTGAGAGATTTGGTATCTCTGCTCAAGCGATAAGGGATGCTAATCCCCAACTTACTCCACCCTACAGACTTAGTGTAAATCAAAGGATAGTACTCCCTATCTGGGTCCATACAGTTACCCCGGGGCAAACCCTCTCGGCAATTGGAAATCTCTATGGTGTTGATTGGAGGACAATTGCCCGAGTTAATAACATTCCACCACCTTATACTTTATCTATCGGGCAACGATTAGCTATACCCGGGTTAACCTGTCAAGTACGACCTAGGCCGACTCCTAGACCGACGCCGACGCCTAGACCAACTCCAAGGCCGACACCTAGACCAACCCCTAGACCAACTCCTAGACCAACCCCTAGACCAACTCCTAGGCCGACACCTAGACCAACTCCTAGACCAACGCCTAGACCACCCCGTGAATGCGGCTGGGTCTACACGGTTAGAAGTGGGGATACCTTAGGGTTAATTGCTAATAATTTTGAAATACCGATACAGGCTATAATTAATGCTAATCCGAATCTTCCTTCACCTGATGTTATTTTTCCTGGTCAAAACATACTCATCCCTGTTCCGGTGCATACGGTCACTGCCGGCCAGACTCTCTCAATTATTGGAAATATCTACGGAGTTGATTGGCGGGATATTGCGCGGGTCAATGAGATTGGCCCCCCTTATTTCCTGACTATAGGCCGAAGACTAGCCATTCCCGGGATAAGTTGTGAAATTACGGCATCCGGGTCTTTAACGGATTCCT
>JAAZDI010000040.1 GCA_012512295.1 Syntrophomonadaceae bacterium | reverse complement strand
GTAAAGTAATAAACCTTGACAGCTGGGGGGATCGGCTTGCTGGAAAAGGTTAGCCGGATGGCCCTTTTATTGGACTTTTATGGCGGATTATTGACGGATAAACAACGTCGAGTATTTGAACTTTATTATGACCACAATCTTTCTTTGGGAGAAATTGCCGAAGAATGCAGGATCAGCCGGCAAGCAGTGCATGATCTCTTAAAAAGATCTGAAAAGTCTTTGGAGTCATATGAGCTGCGGTTGGGCCTGCTCGATAAATTTCAACGAAATCAGCGTAAAATTAAGGAGGCCTTGAATTGGTTGAAGACCCTGCCTCAGGATGGCCAGGGGGTAGAGACCATAGACCGAATTTCAAATTTACTGTACGAGATCATGGATGTTGAAGATGATTCGCATAGAGTTTAACCCAGTTTCAGCAACGGCGGGAAGGTATCAGAGATAACCCTAAACAGGATTGGAGGTGAGGGTCACGGTATTTGAAGGATTGGCGGAAAAGCTACAGGATACTTTTCGCAAATTGCGCGGTAAGGGGAAATTAACCGAAGCGGATGTCAGTGAGGCCATGCGCGAGGTTCGATTGGCTTTGCTCGAGGCCGATGTAAACTTTAAAGTGGTGAAAGATTTTGTCGCTCGGGTTCGGGAACGGGCGATTGGCCAGGAGGTCATGCAGAGTCTAACTCCCGGTCAACATGTCGTCAAGATTGTTTATGAAGAAATGACGAACCTGATGGGGGGAGCCCAGAGTCGACTTAACACTTCGCCTAAACCACCAACCATCGTGATGCTGGTTGGGCTTCAGGGCTCTGGAAAAACGACTACCTGCGGTAAACTGGCTAATTTGATGCGGAAGCAGGGACGACGCCCTCTATTAGTAGCGGCGGACATTTATCGACCGGCGGCCATCAAACAATTGCAGGTCTTAGGGGCGCAACTGGATATCCCGGTCTTTACGCTGGGTCAGGTTAATCCGGTCGATATTGCTAAGGGTGCTCTGGAATATGCTTTTTCTCATGGGCGAGACTTAGTCATCATTGATACAGCCGGTCGACTCCACATTAATCAGGAGTTAATGGACGAATTAAAGGCGGTCAAAAGCGCGGTTAATCCCCACGAAATCTTGCTGGTCGTTGATTCGATGACCGGGCAGGATGCTGTTAATGTGGCTAAATCTTTTCATGAACAATTAGGTCTGGACGGCGTGGTCCTAACTAAGCTGGATGGAGATACGCGGGGCGGGGCCGCTCTGTCTGTCAAAGCAGTTACCGGTTGTCCCATTAAGTTCGTTGGTGTTGGTGAAAAGCTAGATGCCTTGGAACCATTCTTCCCTGACCGAATGGCTTCCCGGATTCTAGGTATGGGCGATGTTATAAGCTTAATTGAAAAGGCTCAATCCAACCTGGATGCGGAAAAAGCTAGGGAATTAGAAAAAAAGATTAGAAAACAGGAATTTACGCTCGAGGACTTTTTGGAACAACTGTCTCAGGTTAAATCAATGGGCCCTTTAGATCAAATATTGGGGATGATTCCAGGGATGGGAGGGGCCCGGGAACTAAAAAAAATACAGCAGGAATTCGATCCCAAAGAAATATCCCGAGTTGAGGCAATCATTAATTCTATGACCCCGGCGGAAAGGCGTCGCCCGGAGATTATTAATGGCAGTCGGCGCAAAAGGATTGCTTTAGGAAGCGGTACGCGGGTGCAGGATGTTAACCGGTTGTTAAAACAGTTTGAAGAAATACGGCGAATGATGAAACAGCTGACCGAAGCCGGTTTTGGTAAAAAGAAGAAAGGCCTTAAATTACCGTTTCTTCCCTTTAAATAAAATAGCCTAACAATGCTGAAAGGAGGTGAATTGATTGGCGACTAAGATTAGACTAAAACGAATGGGGGCTAAGAAAAGTCCTTTTTACCGCATTGTCGTGGCTGATTCTCGTTCTCCTCGGGATGGACGGTTTATTGAAGAAATCGGTTACTACAATCCCACTAAAGATCCAATTATGTTAAAGGTGGACGAAGAAAAGGCCATCAAATGGTTGAATAATGGGGCCCAACCATCAGAAACGGCCAAGGCTCTGC
>JAAZDI010000039.1 GCA_012512295.1 Syntrophomonadaceae bacterium | reverse complement strand
CCTGGTGCGGCAGCAGGCCCCCAATGTGGCAATGGTCTGGGCACCGAACTATGTGCCGGAAGACAATATAGATACCTTTTACCCGGGAGATCAGTGGGTCGATTGGGTGGGAATCAACGCATATTCTGATTATTACTTCAGGGGCGACCCCAATTCAGATATCCATGCCACGACCCAGAATTATCAAGGTGCAGAGGCCAATCCTTTGACCAAATTTAAAGCCATCTATCAGCAATACTCTGCCAGGAAGCCGATCATGATTTGCGAAACCGGTATCGCCTGGGCT
This sequence comes from Syntrophomonadaceae bacterium, assembly GCA_012512295.1. Taxonomy (GTDB): domain Bacteria; phylum Bacillota; class Ch66; order Ch66; family Ch109; genus JAAZDI01. Next base: position 3,154 of record JAAZDI010000039.1, on the reverse strand, counting down.
AATCAGCATCCCTATCAAGATGTTTCTGCCTGGGGAGCCTACAATTTAAAACGTTTTTACGGTTACCTGCCTCTAGTCTATCCGAGGATTAAAGCAGTCTTTTATTTTAATAATGATCTTTCAAATGCTTGGCCCGGGACCGAACGCAGTCATTATTGCATATCTCAGAATTCCAAGATGATAGAAGCTTTTCGAGAAGTGACTGCTTCTCCTTGGTACTTGAGTGACCCGGGTCAGAGTTCGCCCATTGTTTATGAACCTGTCTCTGATCAACTCCCAGCTTCCGGTACCTTGGCGTGTTACATCCCTCTGGGTCCGACTTGGATATCTCGAGTGGAATACTGGTCTAATGGCAGTATTGTTGGGTCAGCGGATTGCCCACCCTGGCGAGTAACCTATCAAGCAGGCCAGATCAGCGGTGAGTTAACAGTTGTTGCATTGAGTAAGGATAGGCAACAGGGCTTAACCACAAGCTTTTTTAACTCTTCACCGACAAGCCCGGCTCAGCCGCAGTCGCCCGAAACCGAATTTAATTCAATTCGAATTTTGTTTAACGGGCAGCCTCTGGTTCTGGATGTACCACCGATTAACGTTGATGGCCGGGTTTTAGTTCCCATCCGGGTCATAGCCGAGGAAGTATTAAAGGCTCAGGTAAGTTGGGATGGCCAGACAAATACAGCAACTCTGGAGTTAGAAGGAAAGACGGTAACATTGCGGATTAACGATAACCGAGCTTATGTCAATAACCAGTTAGTTAAGCTGGATGTCCCCGCCCAGATTATAAATGGGCGCACCTTGGTCCCTTTAAGGTTTGTCGGTGAATCCTTGGGGGCAGAGGTTGATTGGGATGGAACGACGCAAACGGTCTTGTTGAGCAGGTGAAAAAAGATATGCCTCCCCCCAAATAATACCAGTGGGGGAGGTTTTCTTTGCCGGCAAGAAGAATAGATCCAGCAAACTGAGATCCGGCAAACTGTCGGCACTTCGGTACTCAGATAAGCTATTGATGTGAGCAAGAGGAAAGGGAGGGAGAATAAATGAATCGTTTTAACAGAGCCGTTGTCAGAATGATTCTGGGGCTTTCGGGGGCGGTCCTGCGCTTTCCGTTGACCGTAGGGTGTTTGATTTGCGCGACGATATTGACCTGTTATATGATTTCGCAACATGAGATACCCGATTTGCTCATCCAAAAATTAATGTTTACTTTTTTGCTCGGTTCTTTCCTGGGGGTTACTGCCCAGTTTGCCTGTGAACGCTTCCCTCGTCTAGCAAAAGCGCGTCTAGCGGTTTACGCCCTTTCTGCCTTGCTCACCCTGGGTTACTATCTAATCATTTCCCCGGTACCGGCCATAGACTACGGAGTGGGAGCCCGCACTTTGGTGGCTGTATTCTCTATGTTTTGTGTCTTCATTTGGCTGCCTTCGTTCCGGGGTAGATTCGATTTCAACAGTGTAGCGTTGATTCATTTCAAATCCGCCTTTACCTCGGCATTGTACGCCGGGGTGCTCACAGCCGGTTTGGCGGCGATCATTGCTACTATCGACATCCTGCTTTTTACAGTCAACGAGGATTGGTACGGCTACATGATGGCTATTGTTTGGATCCTGTTCGCGACTACTTATTATCTGTCTCTTTTACCTCGCTTTAATTCAATCTCGAGGTCCGATCAAGCCTATGCCGGGGAGGCAAGCAATTACCCTCGCTTGCTGGAAATTTTGGTCTCCTATATAGCTATCCCCCTGTTTGCAGCCTATACGTTGGTTCTGCTGGCCTATTTTATAAAAATCGGCGTTACCCTGGAATGGCCTTCCGGCCAGCTGGGGCCGATGATCCTGGCTTATTCGGCGATTGGGTTTATTATCTACATCCTGGTCAGTCGGTTGGAAAACCATTTGGCCGTCTTGTATCGGCGTATTTTTCCAAAGGTGCTGATCCCTGTTGTGATCATGCAGCTTATCTCGGTGTATATCCGTTTAAGTACCTACGGTGTCACTGAGTCTCGTTATTATGTAGCCCTGTTCGGGATCTTTTCAATCGTGATGGGTATCGTTTTTTCCTTTAGGCCGGCAGCAAAAAATGGTATAATCGCTTTCATGGCAGCCGGCTTTGCGATCTTCTCGATCATCCCACCGGTAGATGCTTTTACCGTTTCCCGGGTCAGCCAGATAACCAGGCTGCAAAGTATGTTGTACAACGCCGGCGTTTTGGTGGATGGCCAGATATATCCCAAACCCGACGCGGATATGAATTTGCGTCTGGAAACAACTAGCATCTTGAACTATTTAGAGCGGCGCAACTATCTGAAAGAAGTTTCCTGGCTGCCGGCGGATTTCGAAATCAAAAATATGCAACTGGTTTTTGGTTTTGAACCCGCTTATCAATATATGACCGGGCCCCCAAACTACTTTTTTGCCTATTTGAATATGGAAAAGCCGCTGAACATCGACGGTTATGACGTTCTGTTTCAAACCGGCACTTATTGGCACAGGGATCCTCAAGAAAACATCACCTATGAATTTGAAGTGCGTGGGGTTCAATACCGGCTTATCCTGGAACAACTGTCCCCTCACGAAACGCGGGTGTCGGTCCAAAATGCTGCGGGAAAAGAATTGGTGGCTACCGGTCTGTATGATTTCGCCAATTCGCTCACCAGCATCAGCGACCGGCCTGAGGGAGCCCTGGATGCAGAAGAACTAACCCTGGACACCGAGAGCAACGGCTGCAAGCTGCGCATAGTCTTTCAGAATATCAATATTACCTATGGAACTGGAGCCGATGCTGGAGCTAACTACAGTATGTTCATCATGATCGCGGTCCCGCCTTCAGCGGAAAGCTGATAGATTCGTTTGGTATCATTGAACCCCGCGCATTCTAGCAGGACACTGGCCTGGTTGATACCTAGCAAGACATGTCCGGGTTTGGCTAGAAGCGCCTTGCTATATCTTTTCTGTTTTTAAAAAATGAAAGGTATAGAGTTGGACCTATTATAGGTGGTTGTGTCCTTGGGACAGGGGGCGGTTAGTAATAAAAGAAATAAATGCGACGGAAGCTGGTTTTGCTTCCGTCCCAAATTTTTCACAAATTCTTTATGTTGAACACTTTCCCATTTATTTGAAGGGCTGAAATCCTTGATATACCTGGTGCCGAAGGCCGG
>JAAZDI010000038.1 GCA_012512295.1 Syntrophomonadaceae bacterium | reverse complement strand
CCATTAGACTGTCTGAAAACGTCCTGTCTTGACCAAGAATGTACCCCATAAACCAACACTTTCCATTGTATTCTCTAGTTAAATCATATCATATTTGTAGATTTATAGAGAAAAAATTGGTTTTCACACGGTCTGCCGTCCCTCCGGTTGAGTTACTTGGTGTGTTTATCGGCTACTTTTGAAGCGCCAAAGGAGTCCGGTTTGATCCGGGCGTCAAACCCGCTGCCCACGATCATCCCTACTAGCTCACGAATCATTTCCTTGGTCTCTCCTTTAGGCCCCACGTCAAGATGGATTTCTAAATTTAAATCTGCATAGCCTTTTTCCGCCAACAGAGAAGTAAGGCGACTAGCTGTCTCCAGGCTAAGAGCTGCCTCATAAAAAAGCCGCTGTCGCAAACTTTGCATCCGTCGGTGTTTTTTCTTACGGTAATAGTATTTAGCCCCTTTGCCTACCCGATGAACAACTACAGCCGTAACCAGACAGGTCTCCTCCCGCAGCTGAGAGTCAGTCCCCACAATAATCTTGTATTGATACTCAATCGCCGCCAGCATATAATCTATGATATCGGCCAGCATTTCCTCCCAGGTCATTTTACCTCTGGTTGGGCTGATAAACATCGACTACCTCCCTGTTCGAATTAATGGGTACAGATGATTGCTTATCTCAGCTAACTCAGTCAGGCTAAGGGTTTCCCCGCGCCGACGAGGGTCTATCCCGATGTTTACCAGGGTTTTTTCGATTATTTCCCGTTTTATTCCCTGTGCCCCAGGAGCACCCATCAGAGCATTGAGTAGGGTTTTTCTCCTTTGACCAAAAGCGGCCTTGGCGGTCCAAAAGAAAAACTCCTGACTCTCCACTTTAACTGCCGGTTCCTGGCGGGGAATCAGTTTGACTAAGGCCGAATCAACTTCGGGTCGCGGCCAAAAAGCACCTCGGCCAACAATACCGCCCGGAAATACCTCCGCATAATACTGAACCCCAACACTCAGAAGCCCGTATTCTTTAGTGCCCGGCCGAGCGACCAGACGCTCAGCCACCTCTTTTTGAATCATTACGACCAAACTTTCGATCTGGTAACCCCCTTCAAGGATACCCATAATAATCGGACTAGTTATATAGTAAGGCAGATTACCGACAACTTTGTAGGTCAAAGGTGAGGTCGGCTCATCTTTCGGTCTCTCTTGCTGCATAATTTCGTCCAGATTCAGCTTTAAGATATCGCCAGCAACCAGTCGGGTATTCGAAAACCCAGCCAAGGTCTCACGCAATAGAGGAAACAATGAGACATCAACCTCGACTGCTACTACTTGACCGGCTTTTTCCGCTAAACGCTGGGTTAAGGCTCCTAGACCAGGGCCGATTTCTAAGACTCGGTCCTCAGCCTTAACCTCTGCCAGTTCAATTATCCTCTCTAGCACCTGAGAGGATACCATAAAATGCTGGCCTAACTTTTTCTTTACATGAAATTCATGGCGCCGGATCAGATCCCGCATCTGCTGGATATTAGTAATATATTTTGGCATTGAATAATTCCTCCGCCTTCTATTATACTACGAATGTATATAAATAAGAAATGCCATTAGAAAATCTAATCATAACGACCGCGTTGACAAAAAAAGCAGGGTTCATTCCACCCTGCAATAAAAGATAAATAAAGCAGATTCTAAACTCAGTCTAATATATACAGTTTTACATTTCTGACGCCCCAACGT
>JAAZDI010000037.1 GCA_012512295.1 Syntrophomonadaceae bacterium | reverse complement strand
GGGGTTTCAGTTCGTTTGGGACGAGAATTGGAGCGTGAGCTGCGTGAAGCGGACGTGGTTTTGTTAACCGATAAAAGCCACCAGGGATGGGGTGAACGGGAATGGGTCCATCTTAAACCCGGGGCCTGGGTTATAATGGGACAGTATGAACCAAAGGACTCAATTGAAAGATTCAGGCCAGATATTTTTTTGATTAATAAATTAATGGTAACTCTTTCAAGACGAATTCTTTTTCGAAGTCGTTTTAGATTTAGAGTTTTACGTAGTCTTTTTTACGCTACTTGGCCAGAGTGGATTAATCAGTTGACTTTTAATAAACCAGAAATTCCGGAAATTTGCAAACTGCCGGTTGCCTTGGCGGAAACGATGCTGTTGGCTCAAGATCACCCACTGTCTGTTTTAGGGACAAAGCCACATATGAAAATAAAGTGCGTGGATCGGTTGGATCAGATGAGTACCAGATTGGGTTTTATTCCACAATTAAATGAATAGATGTATGAGATGTAACAGCATTGTTTCATATTTGATTAATAATAATCTGGGTATAATGCGTTAACAAGAAATAAACACGTTCCATATAGTTCGTTCTATTTTCATCCGTTGTTGTGCCTAACAGGCATGGCCGGTTAACAGATAATATCCAGATAATGATGGGGAATGGGGGCGGCTGCATTTAGAATTGCGTCTTGACAAGCTAGATATCGGCCTATATAATAGCAAACTAAGATAAATGGTGGCAGCCTGAAGTAACAAAGATGGGTGATGGCTGAAACAATATTGATTATTTTTACAATTCTATGGTCGGTAGGTAGTAATTGGGGTTACTGAATAAGATATTCGGACTTGGGGAAGACATACTTTGCGAGAGAGTACTTATTCTCAGATAAAGGAGCGAGTTAAATGCCCGAGAAGGAGGTAATCCTAACCCTAGAAGGCCTGAAGAAGTTGGAAACAGAATTGGAGCAGCTAAAGACGGTAAAACGCCGTGAGGTTGCAGAAAGAATTAAGCAAGCGGTAGAATTTGGAGATATCTCAGAAAACTCAGAATACGAAGATGCTAAGAATGAGCAGGCTTTTGTTGAAGGACGCATTTTAACTTTAGAAAAAATGCTTCGACGAGCCAGGGTAATTGATGAAACAGATATCGCCACCGATGTTGTATCAGTTGGCAGTAAGGTGTTAATCAAGGATTTAGAAGATGGAGAAGAAATTGAGTTTACGGTAGTCGGCTCGGCAGAGGCTGACCCGGAGGCGAAAAAAGTCTCGGTTGAATCTCCAGTTGGTCGGGCTATTTTAGGCCAGACATCTGGTCAGATCGTTGAGGTGAAGGTGCCGGCGGGGATGATTCAGTATCAAATCATGGAAATCTGTCGCTAGAATAGATTTATCATAATACCCTGTGCCTTGCGGCATAGGGTTTTCGTGTAAAAGAGGTAAGCATGGAATATATTTTTGCGGGGTGAAATAATCAGTTGGGTGGAGTAGAAAGTCGAGAAAATTGTGAGGCAGTCGATCTAAACGAGTTGTTAAGAGTCCGTCGCGCTAAGCTAAATGAGTTATATGCTCTGGGAATCAATCCCTATGGAGGACGTTTCCCAGTCACCCACAAGGCCGAGGATATTCTGAAGAATTTTGACCAGCTAGAAAACTCGCCGACCGTAATTGCCGGTCGTTTAATGGCTAAGCGAACGCATGGAAAGGCTAGTTTTGGCAATTTGCAGGATTTTAGTGGGCGGATTCAGATTTATGTTCGAAAAGACGATGTAGGGGAAGACAACTATGAACTCTTTTCTCGACTGGATCTTGGGGATATTATCGGAGTTGAAGGAACTATTTTTAGGACCCGTCGCGGAGAGATCTCAGTGTCAGCCCAAAAGATAACCATTTTGGCTAAATCGTTGCGTCCCTTACCGGAAAAGTGGCATGGTTTAAAAGATGTCGACTTACGCTATCGCCAGCGCTACCTGGATTTGATTGTTAATCCAGAAGTAAAGCAGGTGTTTATCAAGCGTAATCGGCTTATCCAGAGTATTAGACAGCAATTGGACGAATTAGGGTTTCTCGAGGTAGAGACCCCGATGATGCAGACAATTGCCGGTGGGGCAGCGGCTCGTCCCTTTATTACCCACCACAATGCTCTAAATATGGATCTTTATCTACGTATTGCGCCGGAATTATTTCTGAAGCGGCTTTTGGTTGGTGGTTTGGAACGAGTTTTTGAGATCAACCGTAATTTCCGTAACGAAGGAATATCTACTAAGCACAATCCCGAGTTTACGATGGTGGAGATGTATCAGGCTTATGCTGATTATCGGGATATGATGGAGTTGGCGGAAAAGTTAGTTTCCAGGGCCGCCCAAGAGGTCGTGGGAACTATGGTTATCTCCTACCAGGGCCATACTATTGACCTTACTCCACCTTGGAAACGTTTAAGTATGTTGGAGGCAATTGAAAAATACGTCGGAATAGATTTTTCTAAAGCCCAAACAGATGCGGAAGCACTGGAAATGGCTAAACATTTAGATCTGGACATAGATAATAAAGCCACCAAAGGCACGGTGATTTTCGAGGTTTTCGATGCTTTGGTTGAACCGAAGCTTGTGCAACCTACTTTTATAACTAATCATCCTATTGAGGTATCTCCTCTGGCTAAACGGAATGCAGAGGATCCAAATTATACTGACCGGTTTGAGTTTTTTATTGCTGGTCGGGAAATGGGCAATGCCTTTTCGGAACTTAACGATCCGATTGATCAGCGGGAACGCTTTTTAAAACAGGTCGAACAGAGGGCCGCTGGCGACCAGGAAGCCCATATGATGGATGAAGACTACATCCAGGCTTTGGAATATGGCATGCCGCCGGCTGGCGGAATGGGTATCGGAATAGACCGGTTAGCGATGCTGTTAACCGATTCGGCCTCGATTCGAGACGTTATTTTATTTCCTACCATGAGGCCAAGGCTTGACTAAGTTACTCTGGGACAGGGGGGCAGGCTCGCTGGCCCGGTCAGGGACTCGGCTCTGCCTGACAATTTCCTTTTTCGGTAGGGTTAACAGCTGCTAACGATTTTTAGTTTAATATACTCATGGGAGTTTTTGCATCAGATAAACGCAAATTATGCATAAGAACGTCGAACGTTGAGAATGCTTTAGTTTAATGGAATCAATGTAGGTTCATGCCGATTATCTGACGAATTTGTGATTTGATCCGCTAGGAGGAGGCGTGTTATATTTGTTGAGGCTCCTCTGAGAGGAAGTTGCCAGGAATGGAAACTAACCCCCTTGAAAGCGGGTTTAAAGCAAATCCGATTTCAAGATGATTGAAATAATCAGGCATAAGAGGGTTTAGGGAGCAATCGAAGAGGAATAATTTGGTTGAATAAAAATCCTTGACAGTCTTAAACGTGAATGATAGAATATGTTCTGCCACACCGAGCGGTAGAAAGCTCGGTCAAGCAAACTAATAACCCTGATCCCTGAAAACTGAACAGTTGTAAAAACGTGCGAAGCCTGATGCAAAAGTCAAGGACCTCGATCAACGAGAGTTTCAGGACCAAGCAAGGCTAGCGACAAGCTAGCGAGGTAGAAAATAAGAG
>JAAZDI010000036.1 GCA_012512295.1 Syntrophomonadaceae bacterium | reverse complement strand
AACATAGAACATGAGCGTATACCCGTAAAAACACCTAATATGAACGCTTATATTGAATCATTCCACGCTATTTTAGAAGATGAATGCTACAGTCGTAATGAATTTAGAGATTTCGCTGAAGCTTACCGGGTAATTGCTGAATATATGGACTATTACAATACTCGTCGCAGACATAGCAGCATAAACTATATGGCCCCAGAGGAATTTTATCAGCAAGTTATTAGCCAGCAAATTATCGGGCAGCCTCTGGTAGCATAGTTGGAGAATATGTTAACCACAACCCTTAATCACTATGAAGCGGGCGACCGTAATGGTGTCAAGGGTGCGAAGCAGGCGCAGCCCTTGCCCTTGACTCCATAAGGGAGCTAGCTAGAATTATTGTAGGGGTTGTGGGAAGTTGAAATTGTTAGTATTTGTTTGAATGCTTATGTATTAAGTGGATATTCTCCAATGTTAGGGGTTCAAGCCGCTGCCTATCCACTTGCCCACCATCACGGTATAATCCTTTTAGGATTGCCTAACAGCTGTGCCATGCAGGGGGAACTAAACGGTGAAAGGGGGATAAAGGTCTTGAAGGCCGGCCCGGGGTGGCTGGAGGTAGCTGCCGGCGAATGCCAGCACACCTGTGTAATTCTAACCCTGCCTTATCCGTCGGAATCAAGGCTTGGTGAACTCCTTTCAGATTCCCTTGACGAAAACGCCCAGAGGGAGTCATATTCACGGAAAGTCGGTACAATCTTTGCAAAACTATCTAACAACTTCAGGGATGATACTGTAAATATCGCAGTGAGTCATCTTTTCATTAGAGGAGGGAAGGAATCTGAATCAGAACGGCAGATTCAACTGGTAGGTGGGGCTTGTAGTGTGGACCCCAATGCCCTCCCGGACAAAGCTCATTATGTAGCATTAGGGCATCTCCACAGGCCCCAGCAGGTGAACCAGTCTCCCGTACCTGCATATTATTCCGGCTCACCTATTGCTTACAGCTTTTCCGAAGCCGGTCAAACAAAGGCCGTCTTTTTAGTGGATGCTGTACCGAATAGAGAAGCGGAGATTAATGAAATCCATTTATCATCAGGGAGGCCTTTGGTTAGATGGTCAGCTAAAAACGGCCTTAAAGATGTGTATAAATGGTGTGAAGAAGGTCGGGATTCCAATGCATGGATTGACCTTGAAGTATATACACCTGCCGTATTAAACCAGGGAGAAATTCAGAAAATAAGAGAACTGAGGCCGAGGGTGGTTAATATAAGACCCGTGCTGCCTCAGACTTCAGAAATTGCCGGGGAAAGAATAAAAGCAGAACTACCAATTGACCAGCTTTTCAGACGGTTCTATGAAAGAAAGACGGGAGGGCATAAACCCGATGATGCCCTCGTTAAGCTCTTTATGGAACTGCTGATAAGCAGCGATGAAAGGGGCTCAGGGGAAGGGGGGACAGTTGAAGGATGAAACCGATAAAGTTAAAGATTGCCGGGCTTCACAGCTTTAGGGAACCTCAGGTTATAGACTTTGACAGGCTGTGCGAAACGGGGGTATTCGGGATTTTCGGGCCTACCGGCAGCGGTAAATCCACAATTCTGGATGCGATTACCCTGGCCCTTTACGGTAAAGTAGAAAGGGCTCCTCATAATACCCAGGGAATACTGAACCATGCCGAAGACGGTCTGATGGTGGAATTTGTTTTTGAACTGGGTAATCGAAATCTCAGGAACAGGTATATGGTTCAGAGGGGGTTTGTTAGAGGTGAGGGCGTGCAGTTGAAAAGCAGTGCCTGCCGTCTTGTTCAATTTATTGACGGCAGAGAATTGGTTTTAGCTGATCGGCCGTCGGAAATTACCGGTCAGGTGGAGAAATTACTGGGGCTTAATGTAGATGATTTTACCCGGGCTGTAGTGCTGCCTCAAGGGAAATTTTCAGAATTTCTTTCACTCAAAGGGAAGGAACGAAGGCAGATGTTGGAAAGACTCTTTAATCTGGAACAATACGGCGATTTGTTAAACCAGCGGTTGAGCCAGAGGCTGAATTCTGTATCAGGGGAACTGCAGGGCATTATCGGGGAACAGAAGGGTTTAGGGGACGCTTCAGAAGAAGCTGTAAAAATGGCTGAAAAAAAATTTCTTGAAGCTCGGGCAATGGAAATAAAATCGGCTGAATTTTTAAAAAAAGTAGAGGAGGAATACGAAAAACAAAGACAATTATGGGAATGGCAGCAGGAATTAGCAGAAGTTATTAAGGCCAGGAGGCAGCTCGATCTCATAAAAGATGAAATTGCTTTAAAGGCAGGGAAGTTAGATGCAGCCCTGAGGGCCGAAGGGATAAGGCCTTACCTGAATGAAGTAAAAGAAGCCGAAGATAGCCTTATGAAGGCTAAAAAAGACCTGGATCAAGCCGTTATTGAGTTAGAACGATCGAAAGAGAAAGTCAGTAAAACCCTTGATTCCTTTGAAAATGTCTCCCAGAAACGAAACAGGGATGAACCGTTATTAATTGAAACCCTGGCGAAGCTTGAACAGGCTAAAAACTACGAAGAGGAATTGATAAAGCTGAGGGGCATAATAAAGGGATTACAAGAGGAATATGAAAGGGTTAATAATTCCAGGAAGGTTATTGAAAGCCGGTTAGAGGAAATCTGCCGGCAGAGAGATAAAGATAAAGAAAGCATGAAAAATTTAAAAGAAAAACTGGACCGTTTTACTGTTACACCGGAGTATCGCCTTCAGATAGGGGAAGCCTTCAATGCAAAACAATCATATTTATCTGCCGAAAAGTTAACCAGGAATTTAGAAGAGGACTTAAAAACCAAGATAAAGGAACTTGAACAGATTCAGAATTTGAAGAATAAAATTCAGGAAGAAGTAAGGAACCTGGAAGAAAAATTAGAGAACCTAAAGGTCAGATTGAGCGAAATGCAGGCAAATAAACCCGGTGATGAAGGCAGCCTTGCTGCGAGAATGAAAGAAATTGCTTTGCTCAGGTCATCGGTAGAGGAAATGGCCAGATGTGAAAAAGAACTGGATTTTGAGCTCACTGCCCAGAATAAAAAGGAAAAGGAGCTGAAGGAAGCTAAAGAGGAATATGAATTGATAGAAAAAGATTACAATAGGGTTAAAGCCCTTTGTGAAGAGACCGGTGTAAAAGTCAAGCAGCTGGAAGGAGATTTAAAAGAATTTGAACAGCAAAATCTGGCTTCCCGGCTGGCAGAGACCCTATATCCCGGTAAACCCTGTCCGGTTTGCGGTTCAATCCATCACCCGTCCCCTGCAGAGATAGTAGATGATTCTCTGATAAATGAATTGAGGGCCAGAATTGATCGTGCCAAACGGGAAGAGGAAGACCTGAAAAGGGAATTAAATGATCGCATTGCTTCCCTGACTAATGCGGCAGCAAAAACTAGATCAATGGAATATATGGTTGATTCGGGCAAAAAAGCCGTTGAAGAGAAAAAAATGAAATTAAAGGGGCTGAAGGAGAAACTTCCCGGGGATTTGAGGGAAAAGGATACGGCTTCAATTTTATTAATTCTCGATGAACGGGAAAAAGGGCTGTTAGAGGAAAGCCGCAACCTGCAGGATTGGCAGACAAGAATCGAAGAACTGCGGACGGAAATTGAAAAAAGCGGTGGGTTATTAAGCCAAAACAGGGAAAAATTTGAAGGGGTTAAATCAACTTTCATAGCCGGGGAAAAGGCCATAAAAGAGGTGAAAGCCCGAATAGAAGAGGCGCGAAGGGAATTAGCCGCTGCTGTGGAGAGGTTAACGGCAGCGAGGGGAGAGGTTCCCGTTGAAGATATAGAAAAGGAGAATTCCAAAATACAGAATTGGGATAAATTGGCGGCTGATTTAGGGAAGAAAATAAGAGGGCTTGAGGCTAAAGTCAGGGAAACGGAAGAAGCTATAGAAAACCTGACCTCTCAAAGAAATGAACTGGAAATCAGGATAAATGTTATCAAATCTGAAGGGAAACAGCAGAGAGAGAAATATGATGACTTAAAGACCAAACTTGAGGAAATCACGGAGGGCAAACCCGCTCAGGCCCTTATTGACGAGAAGACCAAGATTTTAAATTCTTTAAGGGAGATGGAGAAACAAATCAAAAAAGAGCATGAAGAAGCCCTGAAACTCTTCAATACAGCTCAGGAAAATAAAGCCGGGGCAGAAAGGGCTTTTAAACTTTCTAATGAGAGATTTACAAAGGCTAAAACTAAGCTGCTTGAAGCTGTCAAAGAGGCCGGTTTTAACTCTGTTAGGGAAGCAGAGGATTCGCTTTCGGATGCTGAACAGAGGGAAAAATGGAGACTGGAGGTAGAAGAATACAGGCAAAAGGGAACCGCATTGGAAGAAGACCGGCGCAAACTGGAACACAAACTGGGAGGCAGGCGTTTGACCCGTGAAGAGTGGGATGAGTGGCAGGACCGCCTTGAAAAGGCCAAGGAATCCTATCAAAGGGCGGTATCAGAAAGAGGGGGAGCTAAACTGGAATACGAAAGCTCAAAAGAGAAACATACAAAATGGATTCAACTGGAAAAAAGGCGTCAGGCTTTAGAGACACAGGAATCGATGTTAAAGGAACTGCAGACGGTATTAAGGGGAAACGCTTTTGTTGAGTTTATTGCAGAAGAACAGCTAATAGGGGTAGCTTTAGATGCGTCTGCTATTTTAGGAAAACTTACAAAACACCGTTATGCCCTGGAGGTCGATTCAAGCGGGGCCTTTATCATGAGGGATGATGCAAACGGAGGGGTAAAACGGCCTGTCACTACCCTTTCGGGTGGTGAAACCTTCCTTACGTCGCTGGCACTAGCTCTGGCCCTTTCTTCGCAGATACAGCTTAAGGGTGAATATCCCCTCGAGTTTTTCTTCCTAGATGAGGGCTTCGGAACCCTTGATTCAGAGCTGCTGGAAGTCGTAATGGATACACTGGAGAGGCTGCATGAAGATAATCTAACGGTGGGTATTATAAGTCATGTTCCCGAGTTAAGGAACCGCCTGGCCCGCAGATTAATAGTCGATCCCGCTCAACCGGGCGGAAGAGGGACCAGGGTTAAAATAGAGATTGCTTAGTCTTCGAACTTAATTATACATTACCAAATATCAGTAGCGTTGCATAAATCAAAATTTAATTTGTCAAGTAACGGATTAATAAGAAAACAAAAGAAATAACTAGCAAATGCATAAAATGGTAATATAAACCTTGCATAATAAAGAAAAAAATCCTTTATAATAGGGATATATGGTAGTCCTTGCCATAATCCCTAATATAAAGGAGAATAAAAAATGCAAGGCAAGGATACCACAAATTCCACATTTAATCAACTGTTTGAACCAATTTTTTCACAAAAATTTCATCAACTGCTGCAGAAGCTAGAAGTTGATAAATATGTCAAAAAGCTAACGGCCATTAAATTTATTATTTTAATGGTCTTTGCCCAACTGGAGCAACTAAGGTCATTAAGAGAAATCAGCAATAACCTTTGTAACAGAGAATTCAGCAAAGCAATCAAACTTGATTCCATTAGCTTTTCCCAGCTTTCTCGCAAATTAAGAAGCATGATGCCGGAAACGGTTCAGACCCTTTTTCAGGATCTTGTACGGCAGGTGGGTTTCCAAACAGGGTTTAAACCCATAAGACAGGAACTGGGCAACCTTTACCTGATCGATTCCTCGATTATCAGCCTTTGTATAACCCGCTATCGCTGGGCAAGTTTTAGGAAAACCAAAGGCGGTATCAAGATACACTTAAGACTGAGGTTGTTTGAAAAAGGGATCCTCCCCGATGCTGCCATAATTACTCCTGCTAAGAAAGCGGATAAAACCCAGATGGATGAACTGGTTGTTGAATCAAAAGATGCCTTTAACGTTTTCGACCGGGGTTATCTCGATTATAAAAAGTTTGATGATTACTGCGAACAAGGAATATTTTTTGCCAGCCGCTTAAAGAAAAACGCCTTGGTAGAAGTAGTTAAAGAACTCCCTGTAAAGCCCGGCAGCGTCATTAAAAAAGATCGCATCGTTATCCTGGGCAAAGACGGATTGACAAAGATGCACCACCCCCTAAGGTCTATCGAAACAGAAGACCTTAACGGCAACCCGATCATTATTATTACGAACAACTTTGAACTGCCTGCGGAAGAAATAGGCGATATCTACCGCTACCGCTGGCAGATCGAGCTTTTCTTCAAGTGGATTAAGCAGCATCTGTACATTAAACATTTTTACAGTTTAAGCCAGCAGGCCGTAGAAATGCAGCTCTACATAGCTCTTATCACCTATTGTATGTTGAAGCTAATCAAGCTAAAAACAGGTTATGAAGGGCCGTTACTGCAAATTCAAAGACTTCTAAAAACCTGCCTTTACGAACCATTTCCTTATTTTGTCCAGAAGCTTTATCGTAAGTCTAAACGAAGCTCCAAAGGACGGCGGAAAATAGACCATGAAAGGATATTTCAAGAAACCCTAAGGCAGGTGATAGCAGGCGAGGCGGATCATTTGGACGATTTAACTTATGATCCGGTAATACTCTAAAAGAATACTTAATGTTAAAATGTGGAAAGGGCTACCTTTAAGAGATTGCTCCTTTAACCGCAGGGAAGAAAAATAACTGTAAAAATATAACATATTTAGAATATAAAGTAATAACTATAATTTATCATTTTTATGCTTGACACCGTCTTAAAATTTTTGTGCAACGCTACTGAAATCAAGTTAATTTTTTATAGGGGTGCGAAATGTAGGTATTTAAAAAATTAACAATTATAGGGGAGAGCGATGGTTATGAACCCAACTTCGGCATCTGCGGTTATGTCAAATCTTGACTTAAAATATATATTGGACAATAGCTATGATTTAATCATTATAACAAATGAAAAAGGGAAGATACTTATGGTAAATTCCGCCGTAAAGAGGATATTAAATGTAAAACCAGAAGAGATTATAGGAAAAAAGATAGATGATTTAATAAGGAAAGGTTATTACGATCGATCAGTAACTTTAAAGGCTGCGAAAAGCAGGAAGATTGAAACAGGGCTGGTAAAAACATGTACGGGGAAATTGCTTATAGTAACCAGCAATCCGATTTTTGATGATAAAAACAACTTAAGGTTTATTTTTACAAATACTAAAGAACAAGAACTTGTGAATGATTATTTACAAAACATAGAATACAAAAACATAAAGTTAAGAACTGAAATCGATTGTTTTAGAGATAGGAATCTAAATGAAGAAGAACTTGTATATAAAAGTAAATGCATGAAGGAAGTTGTTGACGAGGCAAAACGAGTTGCGTTGTTTGATGCCAACGTACTTATAACAGGGGAAACAGGTACCGGAAAAGATCTCCTTGCGAAATTTATTCACAGGCATAGTAGAAGGGCAGAAGAATCCTTTGTACCCATTAATTGTGCTGCTATACCTGAACATCTCATGGAGTCCGAGTTATTTGGATATGAGTATGGTGCATTTAGCGGTGCAAGTTCAAAAGGGAAATTGGGATTGCTTGAGGTTGCTAACAATGGAACACTGTTTCTAGACGAGGTGGCAGAACTACCACTATCACTTCAGGCTAAACTACTTAGGGTTTTAGAAAGTAAAGAGATAATGAGACTTGGTGGGACAAAAATCCAGAGGATTGATGTCAGGTTAATATGTGCTACCAATAAAAACTTAAGGAAGCTTGTACATGAAGGCAAATTTAGGGAAGATTTATATTTTAGATTAAATGTCGTCCATATAAAGATACCACCGTTGAGAGATAGAAAGGAAGATATAAAAATTTTGTCGGATCATTTTATCCGGCTGCTGAATCAAAAATATGGCACTAGAAAGAAATTATCGGAAAGAGCGATCCGCGTAGCCAATGATTATGAATGGCCCGGCAATGTTAGAGAATTGAAAAATGTAATTGAACGTTTAGTTATATGCTCAACAAAGGATGTGATGGAATGTAGAGTAGATATTAGAAAGGATATTAATAATAAAACAAGGGCTAATATAAATTTATCTGAAGAGGAAACCAGACCAAATCCATGTAAAAAAACCCTTAAAGAGATTAGAAGAGATTCGGAGCGAGAATATATCATGAAGATTATGAATCAAACAAATTGGAAGGTCAGCGAGGCGTCGAAGATTTTAGGAATACATAGAACAGTACTATGGAAGAAGATGAAAGAATACAATATTGAAAAACCATAAGTTGCAATATTAAGACATGTAGCAAAATAGCAAAATTTTCTGTAGTTATTTGAAAACATTTTTAAAAAAGGTTGACAAATTTATTAAAAAATTTGTCAACCTTTTTTTGTGTATTTCCCAATTGTACCAAAGCATTGACGGGTTTAATATAATAGGATGCTAGTTGTTGGCATAAGGTTTGCAACGTAACATAGTCAAACATTAAAATTTTTCGAAGGAGAGAGGTGAGTTTGTGGAAAGAACAGTCAATAGGTGGGTTGTTTTAATTGCTAGTATGTTATGTAACTTATGTATCGGATCGGCTTATGCTTGGAGTGTTTTCCAAGGGCCCCTATTACAAATTTTCGACTGGTCGCCTAGCCAAGCAGCGATAACCTTTACTCTTATTCTTGTAATGATGCCAATATCCATGGTTATCGAAGGTAATGTTCAGGCTAAAAAAGGCCCCACTTTTACCTTGTTTTTGGGAGGGGTTCTTTTCGGAATTGGAGTGTTTTTGGCTGGATTTACAACATCTTTATGGCACTTATATTTAACACATGGGGTTTTGGCAGGTTTTGGAGTAGGGACAGTTTATTCTTGTGCAGTTTCCAACACTGTTCGTTGGTTCCCCGATAAGCGTGGGCTAGCTTCGGGACTGATTGCTGCAGGATTGGGCATGGGAGCGTTTTTCTTTGCCCCGATCGGCAATATGTTAATTCAAAGTTTTGGTGTACTACGGGCTTTCAACATTTTAGGAGTTATATATCTTATACTTATTATTGGCAGCTCATTTCGCGTAAAAGCACCACCGACTAATTATAAGCCAGAAGGTTGGGAACCGCCTGCTACAGCTGAAATAGGTGTAAGTATGGTTAATCAATCACCAAGAGAAATGATATTAGATCCTATGTTTTACGTACTCTGGATCCTATATGTAATGGGGGCAGTAGCAGGG
The DNA here is from genome assembly GCA_012512295.1 of Syntrophomonadaceae bacterium. Lineage (GTDB taxonomy): Bacteria > Bacillota > Ch66 > Ch66 > Ch109 > JAAZDI01. Next base: position 9,687 of record JAAZDI010000036.1, on the reverse strand, counting down.
TTGATGATTATTGGTCACGCTTCTCCCATTGGCCAAAAGGTAATCGGTTTGTCGGTAGCCCAAGCTACCGGGGCTGTAAGTATTTTATCGCTTGCTAATACAAGTGGAAGAATATTCTGGGGGATGGTTTCCGATAAACTAGGCCGATATGTAGCGTTGGCAATGCTTTATGCCACTTCAGCTGCTAGTATGTTTTACTTAACAACAGTTACTACCTTTCCCAGCTTTATCATTTCCATTTGTTTAGTTGGTCTATGCTTCGGTGGATTATTAGGAATTTTCCCAACGATTGTGGCTGATATGTTTGGATTAAAGTACCTCAGTCAGAATTATGGGATCATGTTCTCAGCATTTTCGATGGCTGGAGTGATAGGCCCTATTTTGGCAGGGAAGGTAGTAGAAGCTAGCGGAGGATATAACCAAGCCTTTGTAGTTGCAGCGGTAATGGGGTGTATAGGAATTGCTTTAACATTAATAATTCAGCAACAATTAAAGAAAAGACATAGTATGGCGAACAAAAAGCAACCAGATAGTATATCAAACTAATTCCAAGAAAAGAGGCAATCCTGAATCGGATCCATTGCACAAATTACCATCAAATAATTATGGTTTAACAAATTTATAATTATTATAAAAAAAGACGTGCTATGAAAAGTCAATAAAATATTAAATTGTTCTTTGACAACTACATAGAGATTCTGGTACTAAAGAGACTTTGTGGGTGATTGTTGATAGTTAGGGTCAAAAGGTCTGTTACCTTAAAAATTTCAAGGATCACATTACCACCTTTATCAGCGGCGCAAACCTCATGACAATACTTAGCTACATCAATACCGCCATAACTTATCTATTCCTATCCCTATAAGTTTCAACTTTGTGCCTAACTCGAAGCATGCAGCAAGCTGCATCCACAACATGTTCATTCGATACATCTCATTGGGGAGGGGCAACACTCTTTTTTTCGGACAGCAAGCTTACCAAGGAGGAATGTCGAAACCCACTGCTGCTATAAGAATAATTTAGACAAAAGGTATCAGAACTCCTATATGGTTGTCAAGGAGCTTAAAGTTGATTTTTCAGTACGTCGGAAGACTAACTATATTATACAAGGAGGAAGGAAGCATGAGTGAAAAAACGGTAATTGTCGAGAAAAAAGGGTCAATTGCTACCATTATCCTTAACAGATCCAATGCTTTGAATGCGCTCAACGACGTTTTAGCAGATGATTTTTTAGAAGCTCTGTTAGAAGTCGAAAAAGATCCTGAAGTAAGGGTGGTTGTCTTAACGGGAAAAGGAAGGGCCTTTTGTGCTGGCGGAGACCTTTTTCACCTCGTTCAAATCAAAAATTCAGTTGAGGCAAAAAGGTTTATTCAATTGGCAGGAAAGCTTATTAAGTTGATAATGGGCATGGATAAGCCGTTTATCGCAATGGTAAACGGTGTGGCGGCTGGCGCAGGATTTAATTTTGCATTAGCGTGTGACATCATATTCTGTGCAAAATCTGCCAAATTTATACAAAGCTTTGCGAATGTGGCATTAGTGCCGGATTGTGGTGGCAACTATCTGTTGCCTAAGGCTGTAGGTTTGCACAAAGCCAAAGAGTTGATGTTTACTGCAGATGCTATCGATTCTGCTACAGCACTGGATTTAAAAATTGTCAACTATGTGGTTGAAGACAGTGAACTCGAAGAAAAAACTTATAAATTTGCCGAAAGACTGGCCAAATCCGCACCATTTGCTATAGCCTCTATGAAAAAAATGATCAATAGAAGCTTTGAGGTAAGTTTGGAGACTATGTTGGAGTTAGAAGAAGACTTACAATCCCTGTGTCTTAACACTGAAGACCATAAGGAAGGGGTTGCGGCTTTTAAAGACAAAAGACCGCCAGCATTTAAAGGAAGATAGAAAATATGTGAAAATAGCCTCTCGAAATTAGGGAGGTAAAAACCTAAATATCAAACAAACAAAAGTGGTAATTTAAGATAAATCAGTCATCAAGAGCTTTGCTATAAGATGTCAGTCTTTTCTTACGATGACAAAAACCCCGTCAGAGTAGTACTGACGTAAATGCTGAAGAACAAAATTTTGGTAAGCTATATGTGAAATTAAATTAGGTTTCATAAAAATCACCCCAAGTTTTGCAGCAGGGGAGGAACAAACCCCTTCACGCACAAGTATAGGGGGGGAGGTGATTCTTAAAAGTCAAGTGCTTTTGCATAATACGCAAAATTATTTTAGATGAGGATTTCCAGTTATAAACTCATAAAAAATAAATTCTCCTACTATAAAAAGTAGAAGGAAATCTATATTGATGGTTCAAGCAAAGCCTTGCGTAATCACCATCGGTGAATGCCGAGAGACTATGAAATGATAAGGAGGAATTGTGATGTCTTGGAAAGAGGAGTATAAAAGTAAGTTGATAACAGCTGAGGAAGCGGCAAGTAAAATAAAATCAAATGATAGGGTGTGGTATCCACCATGTGGAAGCGCTCCAGTTGACATCATTGAGGCAATTACTGAAAGATACAAAGAACTTGAAAATGTTACCATGTTGACAGGGCTTATACTGTATCCTTTTAAATACTTACAGGGAAAATATAAGGGTCATATAAATCATCACACTACATTTATGGGGCCTTATGAAAGGAAGATGTATCCAGAAGGCAATGTTGAGGTCACTTCATATCAATTCTCTCAAACTGATTGGCTGACATATAACAGGATAAAAGCAAATGTATTTATTTGCGAGGTATCACCACCTGATGAGGACGGAAATATGAGTTATGGTCCTTTAGGAACCTTTAACGGTTTTGCTGCCGCTGATTATGCGGATCTGATAATAGTTCAAGTAAACAATAAGACACCATATGTTTTTGGGGGCAAGGAAGCCTTTATCAATGTCAAAGATGTTGATTTTATTGTGGAAAAAGACCATGAGATTGCCGAATTACCTCAGCCACCGGTAACTGAAACAGATAAACAAATTGCTTCATATATTGTGGAACGTATTGAAGATGGGTCAACTATTCAGATCGGTTTGGGTGGAGTTGCAAATGCGGTAGGTTTTTTCTTGGAGAATCATAAACACCTGGGAGTTCATACTGAGATGTTCGTCGATTCTATGGTAGACTTAGCAGAAAAAGGCGCTATCGACGGCAGCCAAAAGACATTAAATCCAGGTGAAATAACTTGTAGCTTTGGAATAGGTTCAAAAAGGTTATATGACTTTATGGACAGAAATCCTTCGTTAAAAACATATCCAATTTCTTACATAGCAGATGTGAATAATATAGCAAAGAACAAAAAATTCATATCCATTAACAATGCCTTAATGTGTGATTTAACAGGTCAAATTTGTTCGGAATCCTTGGGTTTTGACCAATTCAGTGGCACAGGAGGGCAGCTAGACTTTGTAAGAGGTGCAAGCTTATCAGAAGGTGGAAAGTCATTCCTTGCCTTTAAATCTACTGCAGAGAAAAAAGATGGAACAAAGGTATCTAGAATCACATCTGTTCTACCGCCAGGAGCTGTTATTACTACACCGAGAACTGATGTTCAATACGTAGTAACTGAGTACGGAATAGCGGATCTTAAGGGTAAGAGCATTCAGGAGAGGGTAAAAGCAATGATCGGAATTGCACATCCAGACTTTAGAGATCAGTTAACAAAAGAGGCCAAAGAATATAGATTAATTTAGGGATTATATAAAACTCACATATGGTGGAGGTAGGGAGGTTGGTAGGCGAAAAATCGCCAACCTTCTACCTTCCTTTTTACGGTTTTGAATGTCAACCCTGAAAGTTTTTTACATTAGTGTTATTGACACTACGATCAAAAACGGGGAGGTCAAATAATGAAACAAAAAGGGGTTTATGATATAAAACAAGCGGCAGTCATAGGTGCGGGTGTAATGGGAAGCGGCATAGCTGCTCACTTAGCTAACGCTGGGATTCAAGTATTATTATTAGATATTGTTCCAGATAAGCTTTCAGATGAAGAAAAGAAAAAAGGTCTAACATTAGAAGATAAAGAAGTTAGAAATAGGTTTGCATTAAAAGCTAAGGCAAGAATGGAAGACAAAAGATCCACAATGTTATACACAAAAGAAAATATAAAATATCTGACTTTCGGAAACATAGAAGATGATTTGGAAAAACTGAGAGAAGCAGATTGGGTAATAGAAGCTGTGATAGAAAATCAACAAATAAAACAGGATGTATATAAGAAAATAGAACCATACCTAAAAGATAATGCTATTTTGAGCTCTAATACCTCGGGTATATCGATTAACGCTCTCAGTGAAGGCTTAAATGAAAAGCTAAAAGCAAGGTTTTTAGGGACACATTTTTTTAATCCCCCAAGGTATATGAAACTTGTTGAAATTATTCCTTCAAAGAATACCAGCAAAGACACAATTGAATTGATAATGAATTTTTGTGAGCGTAAGCTAGGAAAAGGGGTTGTGCAAGCAAAGGATACTCCGGGTTTTATAGCAAATCGAGTTGGTGTTTACGCCCTTGGTATTATTATGCATAAAATATTAGAATATGATTTAAGCTTTGAAGAAGCTGATGCTTTAACAGGTGTAGAAATTGGGAGACCAAAAACAGGGACCTTTAGGCTCCTGGATATAATTGGAATTGACACATTAACACTAGTTGCCGAATATTTAAAAGAAAATGTAACGGATGCAAAAGAAAAAGAGATTTTGAAGATGCCGGAATATGTTAAAGAGATGGTTAGAAAAAACCTCTTGGGTGATAAAGTAAAATCAGGTTTCTATAAAAAGGAAGGCAAGGAAACATTGGTTTTAAATCACCAAGATTTTAGTTATCGTAGTAAAGAAAAGATCGACTTGGCAGAATTAAATGAGATTAAAAAGATAAAAGATTTTGGCAAAAAACTAAATACACTTGTATATGGTAAAAATAAATTAAATCAATTTGTCTGGGATGTTATAAAAGAAACACTGCTGTTTTCGGCAAAGATGGTTCCAGAGATTTCCGATGATATTGTGGATATAGATAATGCCATGAAATGGGGGTACAATTGGGAAGTTGGGCCTTTTGAACTTTGGGACATCATAGGTGTAAAAAAATCAGTAGATCGGATGAAAGCTGAAGGAGAGGATATACCACCAATTGTCAGTGAACTGATAAACTCTGGAAAGGATAAATTTTATGACGAAAAACAACTTGATTTGTCGAAAAAAAGAATAACTCCTCTAAACCTGTACAAAAACGGCAGAAGTGTAATAAAGAGTGATCATATATCACTTTTCGATATGGGCGATGATGTGGCCTGTATGATACTACACTCACCAAATTCGAGTATCACTGATCAGGTAGTAGAATTTACACATCAAGCCTTGAAAGAAGTTGAAGTAAATTATAAAGGTGTGATTTTTGCAAGCGTAGGCAAAAATTTCTGTGTAGGAGCAAATCTGCCTTATATATTGGAAAATTCCCGTGCAAAAAACTGGAAGGCAATTGAAAACTTAGTAACTACCTTTCAAGGTATGAACATGGCTTTAAAATATTCAAACAGGCCTGTAATTGCTGCACCTTATGCTATGACCTTAGGTGGTGGGGCTGAAATTGTATTACATGCACATAAGGTTAGAGGTTTTGCAGAACTATATATGGGATTGGTGGAAGTCGGTGTTGGACTATTGCCCGCTGGTGGGGGTACCAAAGAGTTACTATTAAGGTCGATTGAAGACATAAGTGATAATCAAAAAGTAGATTTAACTCCATTCGTAACACAGGCTTTAGAAACAATTATCTTTGCAAAGGTATCTAGTAGTGAACCAGATGCGAAAATGTTAGGATACCTGCGTAAAACTGATGAAATAAGCATGAACAAGGACTATCAATTATATGAAGCTAAACAGGATGTCCTACAACTTGCAAAAGGCGTAGGCCAATTTGATAGGAACAGGAAATATAGGGTCGGCGGAACTAATCTTTTAGCTACTTTGAAATTTAACCTTTACCAAATGTATAGAGGTGGCTTTATATCTGAATATGATATGTATATAGCCAAAAAAATAGCCCATGTATTATGTGGAGGAGAATTGCCTAGCAATAGCATGGTGGATGAGCAACATATTTTAGATTTAGAGAAGGAAGCATTTTTAAGTCTTTGTGGAGAGGAAAAAACTCACCAGCGAATAGAACATATGCTAAAAACAGGCAGACCATTAAGAAATTAGGAGGGATAATATGCGTAAGGCAGTTATAGTTTCGGCAGTGAGAACCCCGATGGGTAAGGCTGTTCGAGGGAGTTTAAAGGACGTTAGACCTGACGAATTGGGAGCTATTGCGGTTAGAGGATGTTTAGATAAAGTACCTCAAGTAGACGTTAATGATATAGATGATGTCATTTTAGGGTGTGCCTTCCCGGAACTTGAGCAAGGCTACAATGCGGCTAGGACAATTGCCATTAGAGCTGGTTTACCGTATAGCGTACCGGCCATGACGATTAATAGGTTTTGTTCATCGGGGTTACAGGCTATCGCATTGGGTATCCATAAAGTTATGGTAGGGGGGGCAGATGTTGTGGTTACGGGCGGCTTTGAGAGTATGAGTATGGTTCCACTTGGGGGAACGAGAGTTTGCCCCCACCCGGAATTAATAGAAAACTACCCGGAATATTACCTAAGTATGGGATTGACAGCTGAAGAAGTGGCTAAAAGGTTCAAAGTCACAAGGGAACAACAAGATGAATTTGCTTTTAGAAGTTTTTCGAAAGCGGAGGAAGCAGTTAAATCAGGACGGTTTAAAGAAGAAATTGTTCCAGTAAAAGCAGATGCAATAACAGTTGATACCGATGATCTTAAGTCAAATATGACTCCCGAAAAAATTGCGAACGCAAGACCAGCATTTAAAGTAGGTGGGACAGTTACAGCTCATAACTCTTCACAAACAACCGATGGGGCTAGTGCTTTATTAATAATGTCAGAAAAAAGGGCTAACGAGCTTGACATAAAACCACTAGCTGTCCTTAAATCCTTTGCGGTCGCCGGGTGCGATCCCGAGATAATGGGCATTGGCCCAATTTATGCAATTCCTAAAGCATTAAAACAAGCTAATTTAGATTTACAAGATATAGAATTAATAGAGCTCAATGAAGCCTTCGCAGCCCAGTCGGTAGCAGTTATTAGAGAACTTGGTCTCAATGAAGAAATAGTGAATGTTAATGGTGGCGCAATAGCACTAGGTCACCCATTAGGTGCGACTGGTGCGAAATTAACTACGACCCTTATCTATGAGATGAAAAAAAGAAATTTAAAGTATGGAATGGTCAGCATGTGTATTGGTGGAGGAATGGGAGCTGCTGCAGTTTTTGAGATGCTTTAAGTAATCGGTTACATAAACGTGGGGGAATCTCTATGATTGGTCTATATCCAGGAAGTTTCGATCCGATAACAAATGGGCATTTAAATATTATTGAAAGATCCACGAAAATTGTAAGCAAGCTTATTATCGGTGTTTTAGACAATTGCGATAAAAAGAGTTTTTTCCCTTTAGCTGATAGGGTAGCAATGATTAGAGAATCAACTAAGCACTTAAAAAATATTAGCATTATCACCTTCGATGGACTATTAGTTGATTGTGCAAAAATTAACAAAGCTGATATTATTATAAGGGGATTAAGAAATTTATCAGATCTTCATTTCGAAACCCAACTTGATGTTATTAATAAGAAATTAGACAATACTATAGAGATTATCTATTTAATATCTTGCGATAAATATTTACATCTTAGTTCAAGTATAGTTAAAGAAATAGCTTTGAAAAAAGGTGATATCTCAAAATTTGTACCAGAAGCCGTTGTCGAGAGATTCAGGAGGAGGGACATATTTAAAAAAACATCTAGCATTTTCAATACTTGAACATGTGGAAATACTACTTCAAGCAAATAAACTTATAAAAATAGTCTCAACCAGTTAAGGGAGCATGTAAGGATAAAAAACCTCCCCCGATAATCCAAGGATGTGGTTAAGGACCAATCTGTACTATTATTCCTTTCTCTGGTTTTCTCTTACGACGATTATGAGCCTAGCGTTTATGAAGCTTTTTGAAGATTTTAATTCCAGCCTGACTTAAGATATGATAAACAGTAGAGCAACTTAAACAAATATTCTCATGTTCTTCAAGTAATTCCTTAAAATGAGAAAAATTTACCTCTAGATACTTTGAATTTTCAAGATCAATGATTTACTTTTTAATATTACTAGGGAATTGCGTGTTTTGGGCTACTCTGCTTTGCAGGGTGCTTTTTTTTACAAGCATTTTGAATACTATAATTTTACTCTAACTCATCTTCCGCACCCTTAATCATAAGGAATAACAATTTCTTTTACCAGCATTTGGAGTCAGATGCCTTAAGGAGCCCTTGGTTCAGCAAAAATATTCATATCAAAGCCAATCATGTTCAGCACCCTGCCGAGCTCTAAATATCGTTCTGGCAGGAGACGTTTCACAGAACCACCTTCCTTGAAATAAATAATTTTAACCGGCATAAACAGTTCCAAGATCTTGTTTCCTGTAGGTTCAAAGCTTTTCTTATCACCTGTGAGCTTAAGGGGTTCGTTTGGGGTTCCCCCGTTAAATAAGACACATAGTTTAGGCGTTTTTCTCTCGTTTTCGTATTCTTCCGAACTTTTATAACCCCAAGCAGAATGAAGTCTAAATCTATTGTAAAATATTTCTATATATTGAAATATATTACGTTTAGCTTCTCCGCGAGATTCATATTGATTTTGATATATTAATTCTGTTTTTAAAGTTGAAAAAAGCTTTCTGATACGGCATTATCCCAACAATTACCCTTGCGGCTCATTGAGGAAATAAACCCATGTTCCCACAACATTCTTTGAAATTCATGGCTTGCATATTGGCTACCACGATCCGAATGAAATATCAAGCCACGTGCTGGTTTTCGCCTGTTAATGGCCATTTCCAGTGCTTCTAATACTAATTCTTTGGTAATTCTTTCGTTCATTGACCAACCAACTACTTTACGCCCATATAAATCTATTATGATTGCAAGGTACAGCCAACCTTCTTTTGTATAAATATATGTAATGTCTGAGACCCAGACTTTATTAGGTTGAGATACTTTGAATTGGCGATTCAGAATGTTCCTTTTAATAGGTAAATCATGGTTTCTATATAGCCCCCCAATTAATTTGGAGTAAATCCTTGTATATGCTAAAATTAAAAACAGGGGGTAGATAACATATGAAAAACAGACAATATAGTGAAGCATTCAAACAAATACTAACAATTTCAACTTCCCACAACCAACCCTACAATAATTCTAGCTGGCTCCCTTATGGAGTCAAGGGCAAGGGCTGCGCCTGCTTCGCACCCTTGACACCAGTGCGGTCGCCCACTTCATAGTGATTAAGGGTTGTGGTAAACATATTCTCCAACTATGCTACCAGAGGCTGCCCTGTAATTTGCCAGGGTAAAATTCCTCTGGGGCCATATAGTTTATACTGCTATGTCTGCGACGAGTATTGTAATAGTCCATATATTCAGCAATTACCTGGTAAGCTTCAGCGAAATCTCTAAATTCATTACGACTGTAGCATTCATCTTCTAAAATAGCGTGGAATGATTCAATATAAGCGTTCATATTAGGTGTTTTTACGGGTATACGCTCATGTTCTATGTT
>JAAZDI010000035.1 GCA_012512295.1 Syntrophomonadaceae bacterium | reverse complement strand
GTAATAACCTCGTGTACTGACAAATCGGTTAATAATACTGAATAGGTTTACAACATATACCGTTTTCCGCGTAAATTGGTCCGGTCAAGTTCAACAATAATCACTTCTGAGCCAATCTTCTTGACCGCTTCCCAGGGAATTATCATTTGCTGCTGGTCGCCCCAAAAACTCAAGATATTAGTTTTACTGGGCAGCACTAAAGACTGAACTCGACCTGACTCTAAATCAATGACTAGATCTGATTCTCCCACTGTACCAAGCCGACCGCCATCATAGAGGTTAATTATCTCTTTACCAACCAACTCACTCATCCTCATTCGACCAACCCCCACCGCAATCTAATACCTTCTTAGGAAACGCCTCCCTTATAATTAGAGCTTATGAAAACTTGGCCAATATTATTACCGATTTTTACCGATTATTTAACCTGATTGAAATCGACTTAAACTAATGCAATTGTTCTCTGGACCAATAGTCACTGCCGCAAAATTTTCTGGTTTAAAAATCTCAGCCGCTAAGGCAAGCACATCTTCTTGCTGGATAGCGTCAACTTTTTCGATAACTTCGTCCGGATCAATGACTCGATCAAGACATAATTCAGTTTTCCCTAGTCGAGTCATGCGATTGCTAACGCTCTCCAGACTAAGATACACGCTGCCTTTGATTTGATCCTTAGTTCGTTGTAGCTCATCAAGCTTAATTCCCTGGCTCTGGATTTGGTTGATTTCTCGAATCAACAGATCAAAAACCTGCTCAACATTAGCTGGGCTGGTTCCAGCATAGATTCCTAATAGACCACTATCACGGTAAGCTGAGTGATACGAAAAAACTGAATAGGCTAATCCCCGTTTTTCTCGTATCTCCTGGAAAAGCCGGGAACTTACTCCGCCTCCCAATACATTATTGAGGACGTGTAAGGTATAAAGCCGTTTATCGTCTTGCCGTAAACCAGGGACTCCTAAACATAAATGAACCTGTTCTGTATCTTTTTTCTGATTAACCACACCGGCTTGAGGTCGGGGTGCCTTCTGGTTCACCTGGGTTAAAATTGGCCGCTTCCAACTCTCAAATAGAGGTTGAAGTTTATCAACTAGTGAATCGTGAGTAACTCGTCCAGCCGCCGCAATTACCAAACGATCAGGGGAATAATGATAATTCAAGTGTTCCAGCAAGGTCTCCCGAGTAATGGATTGAACAGTCTTGATTGAGCCTAGAATGGGTCGGCCCAGAGGGTGACCCGCCCAAATCGTCCGAGCGAATAAATCATGGATTAATTCATCGGGAGAATCTTCATACATACTAATTTCTTCCAAAACCACCCGACGTTCTGTTTCGATATCATTAGGATGAAAACGAGAATTAAAAAACATATCACTTAAGACATCAATCGCTAGATCCAGATGCTCGTCCAAAACTCGAGCGTAGTAACAAGTATACTCCTTAGTGGTAAAGGCATTTAACTGTCCACCAACTGCTTCTAAAGCTTCCCCAATTTGGCGAGCAGTTCTCTTTTCAGTACCTTTAAACATCATATGCTCAATAAAGTGACTGATGCCGCTCGTCGCCTCGTCTTCATCTCGTGAGCCTGACCGAACCCATAGGCCTAAAGATATTGATCGTACATGCGGAATTTCTTCGGTTAATATCCTGACTCCATTGTTCAGCACATTTTTACGGTAATTCAACATTGAACCTTCCTCCTTCTAACTCTCCTTAATCATAGCCTTAGCCGGGTTCCAGTTCAATCCCATTTTATTGCCAAAACTCCCACCATGGGGCATTTTTCATTACCGCCTGACTGGTTACTAGCGGCACCTTTTGCAATTGTTTTCCTTCACAGGTGAGAATGGCTTCCCCCACTTTGGTTCCTGCTTGAAGCGGCGCCCGCAAGTGCTCATCCACATTAATAACTATTTCTATCTGGCCAGCCTGCTGGTTAGGAACTGTAAGCTCAAGCTGTTCTTGAGCTACCACCTCTACTGTGCTGGAATTGCCTTTTTCGATCGGTACTATAGCCACAGTCTCTCCCGGATTGATTAATCCAACTCGAACGAAGTTTTGAAAGCCATAATCGAGGAGACGGGCGCAATCTCCAAACCGGTCGTGACTCTTTAGTACCACGGCAATCAATTGTCTTCCGTTTCGAGTGGCTGAGGCGACTAAGCATTGACCAGCGTTTTGAGTAGTTCCAGTTTTAACCCCATCTGCTCCGGGATAACTCCAAAGCAGAGCATTTGTGTTTTTAATGGACAACCCATTTTTTTGAACCGAAGTACTATCCTCAACCGGCGATACAGTTGCATACTGACTACTTACGATTCGGGCAAATTCAGAATTGCGTAAAGCGTAACGAGCGATAAGGGCTAAATCATAGGCTGTGCTGTAGTGCCCTTTGGCCGGCATTCCATTAGTATTTCGAAAATAAGTGTTTCTGGCCCCTAGAGATATTGCCTTTTGGTTCATTAGTTGCACGAAGTGGCTTTCATTTTCACCAATATACTCGCCGATCGCCACACAAGCATCATTCCCGGAAGGAATTAGGGCTCCTTCTAACAGTTCCCCCAAAGGATATACTTGTCCGGAGCGTAAACCAATAGTCGAACCACCGGCTCGAGGTGCGCGAGGCCCAATCGTTACTAAGTCATTCAAGTTGGCTCTTTCCAAAGCAATTAAGGCGGTCATTATCTTAGTCGTACTGGCTGGTGGACGAGCTTGATAGGCATTCCTTTCAAAGATTATCTGACCACTTGATCCCTCAATCAACACGGCTGCTTCCACGGTTAGACGAGGAGCCGGCGGCACTAAGGCCGGCTGTTCTGAAACTGCTGGTTCAGCCAAAACTGGTCCCACCAATAACCAAGTAAAGAAATACAAAATACAGGAAATAATAATAAATTTAAAAACCCAACTAAACCAAACTAAGTGATAACGCCTTAGTACATAATCAAATTTATTGATTGGCTCGGCCTCCCTCCACAATAATATCGGATACAGTTACCAGATTGTATCCCTCCTCTTTTAAGAAGGTAAGGATATGGGGTAAAGCTTGAACAGTTGGTTCAGTAGGATGCATAAGTATGAGGCAATCTGGCTGAACCCTAACGGTTACTCGTTCCACAATAGTAGAAGCACTGGGTCGTCGCCAATCAATCGTATCCAAAGTCCACATAATAACCGGCATACCTAAGGTACTGGCTGTATCTAGGACACGCTGATTATACTCCCCGTAAGGGGGAGCAAATACCTGTGGCGGTTTACCGGTTATCTCACTGATAACGGCCTGGGTTCGTTGAATTTCCTCTTCTAACTCACTGCGGCCCAATTGATTCGGGTGGCAGTGTGAATAACTATGGTTACCAATTTCATGCCCTTCGACTGCTATTCGTCTTACGAGATCGGGCTGCAATTTCGCCCAACGCCCGGTAAGCATAAAGGAAGCTACCACTTGGTTTTCCTTAAGTATCTCAAGAATTGATGGTAGGTATTCTTCGCCCCAATCAACGTTAAACATCAGCGCAACCACCTTTTGGCCAGTTCGACCATTATAAAATGGCTGAGCTCCACTAGAGGTAGTCATTATTTCTTTCGAAAGGCGGAGCCAGACAAGACTGGAACCAACCAACAGCAGACTGACCGTTAGTAATAAAAAAACAGATGTTTTCTTTTCTGGCTGGGTTCCCATCAAGTCCACCTCTCTTACCCAAGTATATGCCATCCAGAAAACAAATATAAACCGAGAAACTCGGTTTATTAATAGGGGAACTATTGATTGTCTGAGTAAGTTAAGTGTCAGAGTAAAATGATTTATCCTACGACTTTTCTTTTTCTCTTGCCTTTCGCTGACCCCGCAAGACTTCTTTACGAGATAGATTCACTCTTCCCTGACGATCAATATCTGTTACTTTAACCAGTATTTCGTCACCTTCCTTGACCACATCTCGGACCCGGGCGACTCTTTCTTCCGCTAACTGAGAAATATGCACGAGGCCTTCTTTGCCCTGCATTCCCATAACTCCAGGAATAATCTCCACAAAAGCTCCAAAATCCATTAAGCGGACGACTTTGCCTAGATAAACTTTACCAACTTCAACATCCTGAATTAAGTTTTGAATAATTGAAGTTGCTTGATTGGCGGCAGCCTGGTTCGGTGAAGCGATAAATACTCGTCCGTCATCCTCAATATCAATCGATACACCTGTTTGTTCGATGATTTTTTTAATCATCTTGCCCCCAGGACCAATCACTTCCCGAATCTTATCTGGGTCAATCGTAAAACTGATAATTCGCGGAGCATAGGTCGACAATTCTGCTCTAGGTTCAGATATTGTTTCTAGCATTTTGCTCAAAATGAACATTCGACCGTCCCGCGCCTGACGCAAGGCCATTTCTAAAATTTCCCGACTAACACCGGCAATCTTAATATCCATTTGGAGAGCGGTAACCCCAGTCTGCGTACCGGCCACCTTGAAATCCATATCACCTAAGGCATCTTCAATTCCCTGAATATCGCTTAAAATTGCGTACTCATTTTCTTCTTTAACTAAACCCATCGCAATACCGGCTACCGGGGCTTTTATCGGAACACCAGCATCCAGTAAAGCCAAGGTACTGCCACAGACACTGCCCATAGAGGTCGAGCCATTTGACTCAATTACTTCTGATACCAGACGGATAGTATAAGGAAACTCATTCTCAGGAGGAATCATTGGTTCAAGGGCTCTTTCAGCCAAAGCGCCATGGCCTATTTCCCGACGGCCGGGTCCCCGCATTGGCCGGGCTTCCCCAACGCTGTAAGGTGGCATATTGTAGTGATGCATATACCGTTTGGATTCGACAGCCCCTAAACCATCTAATATTTGGATATCCCCCAATGCTCCCAAAGTACAAACCGTTAATACCTGGGTTTGTCCACGGGTAAATAAGCCTGATCCATGTGTTCTTGGCAAAATCCCTACTTCGGTAGTTATCTTCCGGATTTCATCCAGCTTACGGCCATCTGGCCGAATCCGCTCCAGGGTAATCATCTTTCGCACAAGTTGTTTCAGGATCTTCTCCAGAACATCCTTAATCAGTTTTTCTTTTTCTGGAAAAATCAAAGAAAAATGCTCTATGGTCTCTTTTTTAGAT
>JAAZDI010000034.1 GCA_012512295.1 Syntrophomonadaceae bacterium | reverse complement strand
TTTCCCGGGTTATTAACTCAGAGTCATCTGGAACAATAACCTGACCCATCCAGCGGCCTCCAAAGGGGGCAATCTTCTGCTGTATAATTTTAGCAAAGCCGTCCTTTATTCGACCACTGTACACCTCTGTGCCAGTTGTAACCACCGCCACTTCTAATGGCTGAAATGGCTTTATCCTAAGCATCGGTGTCTTTCCCGCCCCAAGTTTTTCTGCTGCTTCGATTGTTTTGTGGTCAACGGCAACTGGAACTACTCTGGTTCCGGCTACCGTCTGACCCTTAGTAACCACCTGGTCATTGTGCAGAGTGGCAAAAACAACTTCATCCAGATTATTAATTTGATTCAGCCGGCCCACATCCACCTTAAAAAGCCCATCATATTCAGCCAAAATGTTAACTCTTCCCTGGTTGGGTTCAGTCAGAGTAAGACCGCTACCAACCGCTAACTTGGCCAACCGCATTGCGGCTTCGTCCTCATGCATTAATTTTTCAGCCGGATCCCAGATATAGATGTGCCTTTTTCCCATATCCTTAAGTTTGGGTATATCTTGCTCAGTTATGATTTGTCCTTTACGAAAGGCGCGGTATTTTTCTTGTCCAGGAACGATTTTGGTAATATCATAGCCCAGTGTCATACCCACTGCTTCTTCTATCGGTACTTTGCGCATTTACAGACCTCTTTTCTATTGGTTAGTTTGATTATTTCTATTATCATTTCTTCCCAAATACTCAATCGGTGATGGAAACCAGAAATAAAAACCTCAACGCTATTATAACAATGCCCGACAGTAAATAAAAAATGAAAATAAACTCAGCTTTTATTTAAATGAATTAGAAAAAATCTATATGCCAAATATTAGCATAGTTTCGCCCTTACCATATCTCCCATTAGCCCCTGCCCGGCTTGGAGGTCCAATATTATAGGAATGTTTCCGACATAATTGCTATCTTTGCTTATGGGTTGGGCATAAACGCAGCCCTCTTTAATGATCATCTCCCCCCGGCACAAGCTGCGAACCGGCTTAATGTTTTTTATTTGGCCGCCAAGTTGTATGTCAAACCATTCCCGGGCCGAAAATAAATCTCCTTTTAATCTGAGGAGTGCCGGCTTAATTAAAGCATCAAATATTAACCCTGCGGCATAAGGGTTGCCAGATAAATTGTATAAGAGTTTGCCATTATATAGTGTGGCCGATGATCCTTTGCCAGGTATAATATCTATTCCTCTGAATAGAGGTTCGGCATTTAAGTACGCAAACGCTTTATAGACCAGGTCGTAAACTCCATTACCGGTTCCTCCGCTGATTATTACCATATCCGCAACGTGAGCCGCCTTCTCAATTTCACTCGCAATTGCCTCCAGATCATCTTCAATAATTGACTTCGCTAATAACGGCATGGCACCAGTGCCGGCTATTTTACCAGATATTAAACTCCGATTGCTCCCATATATTTGTCCTGTTTTAATAGGTGACCCGGGTAATATCAATTCACTTCCGGTTTCAATAATATAGACACGCGGAATTTTATGAACTAAAATTTTGGCAATGCCACAGGCAGCTACTCTTTCCAAGATTTCTGCTGTTAGAACCTGTCCTTTAGCTGCCACCCTATCCCCGGCTCTCAATTCGTGACCGGCTCTGCGGATATTTTCACCCGGCTTCCAGCCGCGACCGGCAATGATATAATTGCCATCAATTTGGACGTCTTCCTGCTTGATAACTGCAGCGCAGCCTTCGGGAAGCAAGGCACCGGTCATTATTCTATATGTTTCCCCGCTTTTAAGTGGCTTGCTTTCTATTGAACCGGCTTGGATGGTATCAGTTACCAGTAAAGAGAGCGGATTACCGGTTTTTAGTTTTTCCAGATCAGCCCGACTAATTACGTAGCCATCCACGGCAGAACGATCAAAATTAGGGACATCAATGCCGCTCGAAATATCATCTGCCGCCACCCTCATAAAGGCATCATCAATCCACAGGTACTCGCTGTCAAGTGGTTGAATATTTTCACAGCAAATAAAAACGGCTTCTTCTAAACTCTTATTGATAGCCAATCTATCCCCGCCTCTTTTCAACAATCTTCGATAACTGCGATATTATGAATAATTTACAAAACCTCTGAATTCGATGTATAAGATGTATAATAAATAATGATGTATAATAAATTATACGTTAACTAAATTCACCATTACTTCGACAAATAACTTCGACATTCGATATTATTTATCCTTCTTAAACTAAGCTGCTTCGGCTCGGGCTAGAGTAACTCAGGTGACTGAGACTTACATCATAGATGTGGTATTTGCCGGAAATGATTGGTCGATAATGAAAGGTTTTTGGGGAATAACGTATTGCATGCGGTTTGGAGCAGCTTCAAAATATTAATGACAAGCATAAAATTATATGGTGTCTTATAAGCAATAAAATAAAGATTATTGTCAAAATCCTGGAGGAGGAATATATAGTCATAGATTCAATCCCTTGATGAGTTGTCTATTGAGACAATTTAATAGCTCCGAGCTTTTCTATCTAAAGCCAATGCTATGATAGCAAGCCATTGGGTCATTCTGGAAACGGATTGGCCTCCCATTGTTGGAAAGGAGCCTGGATAATCTTGGTCAATGCAGGTTAATACCGCCAAGATTATTTTGGTATGTTTTTCTGACAATGGTTTTTTTATGCCCCCGACCTTCACGAGAGGAGTTTTTGCTTATCCTGCTCACCCAGATCTTATTCATTTTTGTTAGTACCCAAAACATTATAAAATTTACAGATTAAATACTGATAAAGAAAGGAGGGAATTATCCCGCAGAGAAGCAGGACCGACGTTATATTTCTTGAATAGGCAGGATTGAGACCCAGGAGGATATGGGAGGCTTGCTATCGAGAGACGGTGTGAAATTCCTTTGACCACAATATAAAAATAAAAAACATGCGGTTTAAGGGTTCATGCCTAACGTCGTCCAAATGTCGTCTTTGCAGGTAATAATTAGTTTACTGAAGGAGGAGGAGTATGGGGATGAATGTTTCGCGTCGTAGTTTTCTCAAGGCCTCAGGCATTACTCTTGCTGCATTCGCATCCGGCTTGGGATTTGACGTTGCGGCAGCGAAAGCCCAGGGGTATGCCCTGAAGCTCGAAGGATGTACCAAGATAACCAGTATCTGTCACTTCTGTTCCGGTGGATGCGGTATGCTCCTGCATATTAAAGATGGAAAATTGATCCATCTCGAAGGCGACCCGGATAATCCGATCAATGAAGGAGGGCTTTGTCCTAAGGCGGCCAGCCTGCAACAAGTAGCCTATTCCCCGGATCGGCCGAAACAGCCAATGTATCGTGCCCCTGGAGCTAAAGATTGGCAATATATTTCCTGGGATGAGGCTATTGAGCGGATTGCCAAGAAAACCAAAGAAATCCGCGAAGCTACCTTTACGAAGACTGAAGAGATAACCAACGCCCAAACCGGAGCGAAAGAAACGGTTACGGTAAATCGGGCCGAAGGGATTGCAGTCATCGGCTCGGCGGAGATTGATAATGAAGAATGTTATCTGCTTACCAAATTTGCCCGTTTAATTGGGACACCATTTCACGAACACCAGGCCCGTATCTGACACGCGCCCACGGTGGCTAGTTTGTCACCTTCATTTGGCCGCGGTGCAATGACCAACTCCTGGCAGGATATGCAAAATTCTGAGGTCTTTTTAATTGCGGGCAGTAACTGTGCCGAGTGTCATCCAATCGCCTGGAAATGGATTAACCGGGCTAGGCTGAAAGGTGCCAAAGTTATTGTGGTTGACCCTCGTTTTACGCGGACTGCCTCGAAAGCTGATATCTTCGCCCAGATCCGTCCGGGAACCGATATCGCCTATCTAGGAGCTATTATCAAATATATTATTGATAATAAACTCTACGATGATTATTATGTCAAAACTTTCACCAATGCCCTCTATAAAATCAATAAGGATTTTAAATTCGAAGACGGCATGTTCTCCGGATTTAATTCAGAAACCAAAAAGTATTCCTATTCAACCTGGTCATACCAACTTGATGCCAATAATAACCCAATCAAAGCAGATAGTCTGGATGATCCGGATTGCGCATTCACCAAACTAAAAGAGCATTTTTCCAGATATACTTTCGAATTAGCCGAACAAATCACGGGGATACCGGCGGCAAAAATCAAAGAAATAGCTGAAGTTTTCTGCAGCCGAAGACCTGGAAACATTCTCTATGCTCTAGGAATGACCCAGCACACTACTGCGGTCCAGGGTATCCGCTGTTACGCAATTATTCAGTTGCTGTTAGGCAACATGGGTAAAGCCGGCGGTGGGATCCAGGCCCTGCGCGGTGAGCCCAATGTCCAGGGTTCGACCGATATGGCTAACCTTAATGCTAATCTGCCGGGATATATCCCTTATCCCACCAACGCGGAGAAAACCCTGCAGCACTTTGCCGCTAAGCACGGAACGGCCCAATATCGACCAATGGTAGCCATTCTCAAGGCTTGGTTTGGCCAAAATGCGACCGCCGCCAATGATTACGGTTATGATTGGTTGCCCAAAAACAATCCGGCGAACATGCCGACCCAGACCCAGTTTTTTGGGCAGATGGAAAAAGGACAATTCAAACTTCTCTTTAACTTTGGCTCCAATTCTACGGTTTCCATCCCTGACCGAAAAATAGTGGCCCGGGGACTTTCCAAGCTGGATATGCTGGTTGTGACTGATATATTCGAAACGGAAACCGCTCAGTTCTGGCGGGAACCAGGAATGAAACCCGAGGACATTCAAACTGAGGTCATTTTCCTGCCGGCAGCTTTCGTTTACGAAAAGGCTGGTACCATGACCAACTCCTCCCGTTTGATCCAGTGGAAAGAAGCAGCCCTTAAGCCGCTAAATGAATCACTGCCGGATCTGGATATAATCGATTTGATTTTCAAGAAAATACGTGAGCTATACGCTGGAAGCACTGATCCCAAAGATAACGCGATTTTGAAGGCCAACTGGGATTACGGCAAGCATGCTGATCCCTACAAGGTACTTGAGGAGATCAATGGTTACAATGACAATACCGGCAAGCTTATAAGCAGTTTAGCTGAATATCTAAACGCTCCGATTGGCACTGTTTCGACCGGATGCTGGATCTATGCTGGGGTAACTGGCAGCGGCAACTTAGCTAACCAGCGAAATAATTCTGACCCCACCGGTTTAGGCTTAAATAAGGATTATGCTTATGCTTGGCCGGGAAATATCCGCGTGCTGTATAACCGGGCCTCTTGCGATGCTAATGGACAACCGGTTGATGAAAAACGCAAACTCATTTGGTGGGATGCTGCCCAGGGAGTCTGGACCGGCTATGATGGCCCCGATGTGGTCGATAAAACTAAAGGACCTGATACCCCAGAAGGAAAGGTTGCTTTCAAGCAGACCCCCGAGGGAGTTGGCCGCTTATTTACCGCATCATATACCAGCGGTGTTCCAGTCGCGGCGACTGTAGAATTGCCCGTGCCAACCCGTTCAGCCGGCATGACGGTAGACGGACCTTTGCCGGAATTCTATGAACCAATTGAAAGTCCGACTGCCAATATTTTGCATCCCAATGTGCAGAACAACCCCTGTGCGAAGATTATTTCCACTGAATTTGGCAGTCCCGAGGAATATCCTCATGTTCTTACCACTTATGGTGTGGTCGAGCATTTCTGTGCGGGGGCTATTACCCGAAACATTCCTTGGCTCAATGAAATCATGCCGGAACCATTTGCGGAAATCAGTAAATCCCTGGCTAAAAAGATTGGCGTCAAAGAAGGGGATAAAGTTGAAGTATCTTCTGCCCGCGGTAAGTTAACGGTGCGTG
The DNA here is from genome assembly GCA_012512295.1 of Syntrophomonadaceae bacterium. Classification (GTDB taxonomy): domain Bacteria; phylum Bacillota; class Ch66; order Ch66; family Ch109; genus JAAZDI01. The sequence goes on along the minus strand of JAAZDI010000034.1, from coordinate 4,976 downwards.
CAATAGTGACCGACCGGCTGCAACCTTACAAAGTGAATGGAAAAGAAGTAGAAACCATCGGCATGCCGTGGAGCTGGGGCTTTGCCAGCTTAAGTCCTGGCCCAAGTACGAATAATGTGACAATGGCGGCTATTGATCCCGGTGCTGGGACGCCGGAGTATAAATGTTGCCTTGTCAACATAAGGAGGGCTTAACGATGACAACAAGGAAAATGGTTTTTGTTGATACTTCACTCTGTACAGGTTGTAAAGGTTGTTCCGTTGCTTGCAAAGCCTGGAATGAGCTGCCGGCAGAAAAGACCAAGCTGATTTATGGCTATATTTCACAAGATAGCACGACACCGACGACTTGGACGTATATGAGCTACCATGAAAAATACGAAAATGGAAAAATGCATTTCCTGATGATGAAACACCAATGCTACCACTGTGGCGATCCGGCTTGTATGAAGGCTTGTCCGGTCGGTGCTATCTCGCAAACGGATTCGGGATACGTCCTAATTAACCAGGACAAATGCATTGGTTGCGGGTACTGTGTAGCCAACTGTCCATGGGGTATTCCTAAAACGGATGAAACCAAAAATAAAACTTACAAGTGCACCGGTTGTATTGATCGCGTGGAAAATGGCCTCAAACCGGCCTGTGTTTCCACCTGCCAACCTGGCGCACTACAATTTGGCGACCGTGAAGCCATGCTGCAAACAGCCAAGGCTCGCCTGGAAGAGGTTAAAAAATCATATCCGAAAGCAAATCTGTATGGTGAGAACCTAATGGGCGGTACAACATACGTGTATTTGCTGTTGGACGAGCCAGAAGTTTATGGACTCCCGGCAAATCCGACTGTCCCGTCATCGTTGACCTTCTGGAAAGATATTATCCAGCCATACGGTGGTTGGTTGATTCCCCTGGCTGGGGCCGCCGCAATTGGTAGCTTCTTCTCAACAAGACTGATCAATGCCGCGAGTTCCAAGTCGAAAGGAGGAAAAACCCATGGTCACTAAAAAAGAGCGTGTTTTGCGGTTTAGCGGCAGTGCCCGTTTCGCCCATTGGGGTCATACGATCACTTTCCTGGTGTTGCTAATTAGCGGCCTTGCTCTTTTCAGCCCCTCGTTGGGCTTCTTGGCCGCAATATTCGGTGGATATGTCAGTGCTGGAGTGGTCCATAGAGTCATGGCCGTGTTCTATACGATCATTCCGCTGGCTTGTTTAATTGCCAACCCCAAAGGATTCGTCGAATGGTGGAAAGATGTTTTTTCCTTTGGCGCGGACGACATCAAGTTTCTCATGGTCTTTCCGCTTGAGTTTTTTGGTTTTCCAGTAAAGATCCCGCCGCAATCCAAATTTAACGGCGGGGAAAAGATGAACTCCGTGATTACCACCACTTCCTGTGTTCTCTTGGCGATCAGCGGTTATATCATGTGGTTCAAGGAGTCCTTCCCCATCGGGTTAGTTCAGTGGTCCTACCCGATCCATGATATATGCATGATTCTTGCCACAACCATGGTGTGCATGCACGCCTACCTGGGATCTTTCCATCCCGGCTCTGGTGAGTCTTTCTGGGGAATGTGGAAAGGCACAGTCCGAGCTGACTGGGCCGCCCATCATCATGCCAAGTGGTATGAAAAGGTAACTGGTGGGAAGTAGACTTTGGGTTAAAATGTTTAATAATAGTCTAAGGGGATTATCTCATCAGAGGATAACTTCTGCTTAGGCTACTAAGGTAAGGGGAGATTCTAGATGGTTGCACAAAAAAGTCAATTAGTCATCAGCGAAGATGGGGCCGTTACCCAAGCCTATCAAAAGTACCGGCTGTTGAAACAAGAAGTTGAACATTGGCAGCAAGAACGTGGTTCAGATTGGCTCAAGATGCTTACTCTGGCCGAAGCCCCCCCATATTTACCAATCAAGGATTTGCCGTCAGACGCGATTGTTGAACTATGGCAAAGACTAAATAGTGTTGCGAAAGTTGAAATGTCTGATGCTGACCTCAGAAACATATGGGAGCAATTCAGAAATGGCCAGGATGTAAACGCAATGGATGAAGAGACCGCCACTCGTTTTCGAATGGCACTAAGCGGTGTGGCCTCTCTTGCTAGTCAGATGGCTAATGAGAAGAATGTCCCAGCCCAAGGCTTCGGACGTACTGCGTCAGATGATCCCCGAGAATGTATCGTCTGTCCGATTTGTGGCGAAGTTTCCAACCTAGCGATTCTGACACCACCAAACGGACACCGGCTGATGCACTGCACCTCATGCGGTTTTGAATGGTCAGTTAAACGTGTTGGCTGTTTAAGTTGTGGAAGTGATGATTCCAAGCAGCAAATCTTTCTCAGTAATGAAGGATATCCAGGCATTGCAATGGCAGTCTGCCAGCTATGTGGCTATTCCTTAAAAGAGATAGATACGCGTGAGGCGAGTGTACAAGATTATTTGTGGGAAGATATAAGAAGCCTTCCTCTAAATTTCGCAACTGAACTTTGGCTATCAGAGCAGGCGAAAAAAGATAATCAGGTGCATTAGAAACAACCTGGGTAATTCACGGTAATTGCTAAAATAAGGCACGAAATAAACGGCTTAGTTGTTTATTTCGTGCTTTTTTATCTGAAATTAAAAGAGCCCCGTCTTCGTTTTCGTTGGGTAATATCTTGTTTATTTTTCCCTGTAATTTCATGCGATGCCTGACGCCTGCCGAGATGAAAAGAGCTACTGGAAATATCCAATAGCTCTTTCTTATACAACTCCTGATTAACATCATGATTAACAAAGATAAGGTGCTTTGGCGTATTTATTGCTTGCGTATCCGACAGGGAATATTTTTCAGGTTAGGCGTACCGAACTCTTTACCTAGCTTACTAATTGAAGTAAGCATATTAAAATTGGATTTTCTCCATTCATATTGCGTTGCGGCATCTCCCTCTGGATACCACCATCCAATGGCAGCACTAATCACCTGTGGAAGAACGATATCTGTAATACGGGCTACTTGAACTATTTCACCGTATTTCGTTTCGATGACAACGTTGTCTCCATCCTTAATTCCATAGGCATTCGCCGTTTCCGGGTGAATATCCACGTAAGGATGGGGCTCTCTTTGGCGAAGTTTTTCAACCCATCGATAAGAGGAAAGAAGATAATTAGGCGTTTTCGCACTCATTAAAATTAATGGATACTCAGGATCTTTCTCCTCTGGGGGACCACTATATTCAGGCAAGGGCTTCAACTTAAACTTTTCGGCTACACTTAACTTCAATTCAACCTTACCGGTAGGGGTTCGAAAACCCTTTTCCAAATACGACCTAAAACGATCGGGTCCTTTCAGATAACCCTTAGCCACAAACTCTTGATAAGTTAAACCAGCCGGCTTTACTACATCCTCTAGAAACTCTTCGTAATCATCGTGCCATAACTCCGGCGGCGATACTCGTTTGCCCAGTTCATTCATGATCTTCATGTCCGGCCAGCACTCTTCCGGTGGATCCACAATTTTGGGCCGTGCCAAGATCATGCCGTGCCCAATTCCATAGTGACCAATATCATTCATTTCATACTGGTGAGCAACTGGGAAGACAATATCAGCCATCGCGGCAGTGGGGGTCATAAATATTTCTGCTATCGCGATAAAATCGAGGCTCATAAAAGCGTCATAGGTAACCTTACTATCAGCCCAATTCACCAGCGGGTTGGTACACATACCGTAGTATCCCCTGACTGGATAGGGAACTCCCTCCAACACAGCCTTTCGGAAATAGGCCGGAGCTACGGTCATTAATCTGGGGATAATGCCGTGGTAGGCACTAATCATCTCCTTAGCTTTAGTTGGAATAAGCTTGGCTTTTACAAATTCGCCCAGTCCCATTATTTTGGGATCGTGAGCGTTAACATTACCGCCTGGGACCTCAAGGTTTCCGGTAATAGCCATCAAACAAACCAGGGCTCGGGTATGATCAAAGACATGAACCGAATGTTCAACAGAGTTACCCCACTGAAGAGCAGCTGGTTTGGCCGCCGCATACATTCGCGCCGCTTGGCGAATCAGATCTGCCGGAACTGAAGTTATTTCCGCCACCTTTTCTGGAGTATACTGTTTGACGTGCTCCACCAGGTCCGAAAATCCATAAGTATAATTGTCTACAAACTCTTTGTCATAAAGCGATTCCTCGATAATAACATTCAAGAAACCGAGAGCAAGTGCAGGCCCGGTCCCAGGGATAAGCTGCAGCCAAAGATCCGCTCGAGCGGCCAACTCCGTTCTGCGCGGATCTACCACAATCAACTTGGCTCCCTTTTTAATATTTTCTAATACGAGACTGCCTATCTGTCCTTCTTCATTGGTGGCAAGAGGGTTGCTGCCCCAGGTAAGAATGAGGTTGGTGGGATTCTGAAGATCGGCAACCGGGTAAAAACCGCAGGTGTGTACTCCGGTAACTTCCCGTGGCGCATGGCATACGTCTTGAGAGGCAATAACATTAGGTGAACCAAAAATATTGGCCAGTCGAATCAAGACAAAATGCTCTAGGCCTTTAGGCATTCCAACCCCAAAACCAACCGCCTTAGCCCCATATTTTTCTTTTATCGGAAGCAAATTATTAGCCGTTTCATCCAGAGCTTCCTCCCAGGAAATGCGCTGCCACTTCCCCTCGCCTCTTTTACCGGCTCGCTTTAAAGGGTATTTAAGACGATCAGGGTGAGTGAGACGGTCAGCCGATACCCGGCCTTTGTAGCAAGTGTATCCATGGTTTAAATAGCCGTCCGGGTCACCTTTAATCTGAACAATCTGATTATCCTTCACCCCAACCAGCAAGCCGCAACCCCCATGATCATTTCGGGCACAATGCGTTTTTACCCAACGAATCTCTTCAGACATTTAAGTAAAACCTCCTCTATTATTTTATCCTAGCCACCAAGCCTGCCTAAGCACTACTCTTAAGAAAAACTGGGCTGAAGTTTACGATACTCTTTTGCTAGATTCGATATCAG
>JAAZDI010000033.1 GCA_012512295.1 Syntrophomonadaceae bacterium | reverse complement strand
GGATAAATCCGTACAAAATCAGGACCCAGCTTTGTTAAGGCCTGCCCAGTCGCTAGCGCCCGCTCTCGGTTATCTCTAGGCAAGCCAATCATCATTTGTAAACCTAAATTTAAGCCAGCCTCGCGAATAATCTTAACCGCTTGAGCTACCTCGTTAACTCCATGACCTCGCCTCGATGCCTGGAGAACTTCCGGGTCAAGCGACTGCACCCCTAGTTCGATTGTTTTTACTCCGCGGTTGATTAACCGTCTGACCACCAACTGGTCGATCAGGTCTGGCCGGGTGGATACCCTAATTCCATCAATCCAACCCTGTTGATAGGCTTGAAAAGCCGGCCATAACAGTTCCTCCTGGAGTTCAGGCGACACCCCGGTAAAACTTCCGCCATAAAAAGCGACCTCTACCCGACGGTTAGCGGGAATAGTGCGGAGATACTCTTTAATTCGGGAGGCCACCTCAACCCCGGTTGGTTTTAAATCTTGGCCACTTATCTTACGTTGATTACAAAAGACACAGGCATGCGGACATCCCTGATGGGGAATAAAAAAAGGAATAATACTCCACTGCTTAGTCATTTACTTTGCTTCCCCTGCCCGTTGAAAAATCAAATCCCATTGGGTTTTTTCCAGAGCAATCCGGGCTGCTTGCTGTTCAGCTTCTTTTTTGGTCCGGCCTTCACCCTGCCCGAGCAATCGACCACGATAAAAAACGCCGGCGATGAACCGCTTATTATGGTCCGGACCAGATTCTTGCATTATTTTATACGATACACTCTCACTTCCCCGCTGTTGGACCGTTTCCTGAAGAGTGGTCTTATAGTCGCCTAGATGACCTCCAGGGGGTTGCCGCAAACTTTCCTCTAAATAGCGTAATATAAAAGAACGAACTGGCTCAAAGCCCCCGGAGAGATAAATAGCGCCAATTACTGCTTCCAGGGCATCGGCCAGGATTGAAGGCCGTTCTCGACCGCCGCTTAGCTCTTCGCCTTTTCCCAAACAAAGATAATCTCCTAAGCCGATCAACCGAGCGACGGTGGCCAGAGTTGATTCACAAACTGCGGAAGCCCGTATTTTAGTTAAGTCTCCTTCTGAAAGATCAGGGAAAGATTGATAAAGGTATTCAGCGGCAATTAACCCAAGTACCGCATCGCCCAAAAACTCCAACCGTTGATTGTGCTCAATTGTCCGTCCTTGATTTTCAAAAGCATAAGAAGGATGGATTAAGGCCCGATTGAGTAATTCAAGATTGATCTCTTGCAACTGCCAGATTTCAGCCATTTTTTTTAATTCAGCGAGACGGTTTTTGTCCATAATTGCCCACACTCCAAACCAAATGAACTTGTTCAGCTTCGCCTGAACATCAAGGCTTTAGATGGACTCTACTCACTCCAAAACTAAACAAGGTAACCTCTACTCATCGCAGCAAGAATCTTTTGAATTGAGTAAATAGAGCCCCGCAGACAATCACGGGGACTCCTTTCATCTCCCAGTATCGTCTATTTCAGTGCCCCATAAATGTAGTCAACGATTTGTCTGACATTCTTGTCCTTGATGTTTTCTATCTGCTCATCCGGAATCTCAATATTAAATTCATCTTCTAGGGTCATGACCATTTCCACCACATCCAGCGAATCAGCTTCTAATTCCTGAAAGGTGGTGTCCAGAGTAATTGTTTGAGGATCAATGTTAAGATGTTCGGCCATGATGACCTTAACCTTTTCAAAAACATTTTCCATTTTATCAATTCCTCCCCTCAGGGTCTAATTAGTTTGAATAATACGACTGCATCAGCTATCCTTCATCATAACGCCAGACTATTGGTCGACTAGGACACTTGACAATTTGTCAACTAGTCTGTTTTCAATACTTTCTTTAGCCACCCGAATCGCATTATAAATCGCCCTGGCCTGAGAACTGCCATGACAAATAATACTGATACCCTTAACCCCAAGCAGTGGTGCTCCCCCATATTCCGCATAATCAAGCCGCTGTTTCAAATTCTTTAACCCGGGGAGGATTAACGCTGCCCCAGCCCGTGCCCGAGCATTACGGCTTAATTCTTCCTTAATCATTTCGAACAGGGTCCTGGCCAAGCCTTCGGTTAGCTTGAGGACCACATTGCCCACAAATCCATCACAGACAATAATATCCGCTTCACCGGTGAGCAGTTCCCGGCCTTCAATATTACCGATAAACCGGACCGGAGCCTCTTTAAGCAACTGATAGGTCTGTTTAGTTAATTCATTCCCCTTGCCTTCCTCTTCGCCAATATTCAGCAAGCCTACTCCTGGATTTTTCAGACCGAGAACCGCGGATGCATATATACTGCCCATCAGGCTGAACTGTTCAAGGTGTTTCGGTCGGCAATCAACGTTAGCCCCAGCATCCAGCAGTAACTTGGGGCCATTTTTCCCTGGTAAAACGGTCACAATCGCCGGTCGTTCGACACCAGGCATCCTTCCCAAAATCAATAGTGCCGCCGCCATTTGGGCCCCAGTACTTCCGGCTGAAACCACTGCCTCGGCCAGACCATCCTTCACCAGCCGAGTAGCGACGACAATTGAGGCATCTTTCTTCTTTCTAAGAGCCATCACCGGCTCCTCATCCATTCCAATTACCTGGCCGGCTGGGATTATCTCTAATTTTTCCTCGAGCAAGCTCCGTTCAATTCTCTTTTGTTCGACTAACCGGGAAATCTCTTCCTGCAATCGCTCTTCTTGACCGACCAGCAGAATCCTCAGATCCAGATTATTAATTGCTTCTACCGCGCCGGCGACTAGTTCCCGAGGAGCAAAATCCCCTCCCATGGCATCTAAAGCCACCCTCATTCTTTATACCAGTCCTCCAATCCCATAATCCTGATATGGAAAAGTGCTGCTTGTTAGAGCAGCACTTTGTACCATTTATTAACCGACTTTATGCCTGACTCTGTACTTCTCGACCATGATAGTAGCCACACTGGGAACAAATCCGATGTGGTAACTTTAACGCATGGCACTGTGGACACTCATTTAATCCGGGGGCGCTGATTTTTTGCATGGCCCTTCTCCGGCTGGTCCTGGTTTTAGACCTCTTCCTGGCTGGAACTCCCATCCTTTGCACCCCCTTCAACAAAGACCTTAATTAATGTTCTTGCCTGAATTTTATTAATTCTTGCAGCACCGCTAGTCGCGGATCAATCTGCTCTGGTTGACAGTCGCACTCTGTTTGATTCAGGTCCTGACCGCACTGGACACACAAACCACGACAATCTGGGTGACAGAGAAAACTCATCGGAATAGCCATGATAATGTTTTCCGTAATAATATCCCGCAGGTTGATTGGCTCTTCCCCAAATATTTCATAGTGATCAGGATCCTCACCCGGCTCAACCTGAATCCCAAGCTCATTAAGATCATCCTGGTGAACATAGGGGAGCTCAAATTCTATTTGAATCGGATAATCCACTAACTTAAGACACCGGCCGCAAGCCAAAATAGCCCGGGTCCTTATTGACCCCTTCATTTGCAAAACCATGCCGGTGTTGTGCACGATAACGTCCGCCAGGACTGGGGCGGAAAACTTTATCTCCTCACCCATTAATGATAATGGCGGAAACTGTTCTTCAAAATGATAGTTCCTAGTCAAGTCAGGACTTTTTCTAATTTCCGCCAAGTTAACCAGCACAGGAATCACCTGCCTTTTAACACGGTTAATTATACCGAGGCATTATACCACTTGTCAAGAATAAGACAAGTGAACCGTTCCCTTCCCCTGAATATCGAGACTTCTGATGGAGACTCCACTCCACTTGAAAGTTCAAACATAATAACCCCCACTTAAGAGAAGTGGGGGTTATTAGAACGGATTAAATATCCCTAAAGGGCAAATTGTTTATCCAAAATTAAGGATAAAGCGGTGAGCTTTGCTTACTTCTGTTTCATCGCAATATTATAGGTATCCGTAGCAATAACTAATTCTTCGTTGGTTGGGATAACGAAAATCCGGATCTTGGAGTCCTCAGTTGCTACATCAATTTCTTTACCGCGGACCTTATTCTTTTCGGGATCCATCTTAATCCCCAGGAAGTCCATATTGTCACAGATCATTTGCCGGATCGGAATACCATTTTCGCCCAAACCAGCGGTAAAGACGATGGCATCACAGCCGTTTAACTTCGCTATGTAGCCACCGATATAGCTCTTAACCCGGTTGACGTAAACTTTCAGAGTTAACTGAGCTCGCTTATCGCCAGCAGCAGCGGCATCCCCGATATCCCGGAAATCATTACTGATCCCGGAAAGACCTAAGGCCCCGGCCTTCTTGTTCAGGTAATTATTAATTTCAGCAGGTCCCATGTTCAGTTTCTCCATAATGAAGAAAACGATTGCCGGATCGATGTCCCCGCTGCGAGTACCCATGACCAGACCTTCCAATGGGGTAAAGCCCATCGAGGTATCAATAACCTTGCCGCCATCCACAGCAGCTACGCTGGCACCATTACCGAGATGCAGGGTAATAATCTTAGTTTGCTCAACCGGTTTTCCCAAAAGGGCAGCGGCTCGCTGGGTGACATAGTAATGAGAAGTGCCATGGAAACCATAACGGCGAACTTTATATTTTTCGTATAACTCATAAGGCAGAGCATACATAAAGTTTTCCGGGGGCATAGTTTGATGGAAAGCGGTATCAAAAACGGCAACATGAGGTACGTTCGGCATGAGTGACTGACAAGCCTCAATTCCCATAAGGTTAGGTGGATTATGCAAAGGGGCAATATCAAAACAATCACGAATCACTTTTTTAACTTCGTCAGTAATCAAAACTGACTCAGCAAAGTGCTCGCCTCCATGCACGACACGGTGACCGACTGCTTTGATTTCTCCTAAATCTTTAACTACCCCGTATTCCGGATGAACCAAAGTCTCCAGCACAAGTTGCATACCGGCAGTATGATCCGGTAAATCTTTTTCAATAACTGTTTTCTCCTTGCCTTCAGGCTTATGGGTAAGCACTGTGCCGGGAATACCGACGCGATCTAATAGACCGCTGGCTATTTCCTGCTTAGAATCCATATCAATGACCTGATACTTTATTGATGAACTACCACAGTTGACAACCAATACGTTAAAACTCATTTTACACAAGACCCTCCCTCAAGTATTTATCGTATGGGAAATTAATTATTGAGCCTTGACTGCAGTAATAGCCACTACATTGATGACATCCTCTACGCTGCAACCACGAGATAAATCATTGACTGGCTTGTTCATGCCCTGGAGAATCGGCCCAATCGCTTCCGCCTTCGCTAAACGCTGAACCAACTTGTAACCGATGTTGCCAGCATCCAGGTCAGGGAAGATAAGTACATTAGCTTTTCCGGCCGCCGCACTGCCAGGAGCCTTAGAGGCACCAACTTTCGGCACTAAGGCTGCATCAGCCTGGAATTCACCATCCAGGGCCAATTCCGGCCAGCGTTGCTTCGCAATTTCGGTTGCCTTAACTACTTTATCGACAAACTCGTGACTGGCACTACCCTTAGTGGAGAAAGACAGCATGCCGATGATTGGGTTTTCGATACCAGCCACAGTTTTAGCTGTCTGGGCTGATTGGAAAGCAAATTCAGCCAACTGTTCGGCGGATGGGTTCGGTGTTACTGCACAGTCAGCAAAAATGAAAAGACCGTTGTCTCCAAATTCACAATCAGGGACAATCATAATGAACGCACCGGAGACTGAAGTCATTCCGGGAGCAGTCCGAATAATCTGTAAGGCTGGTCGGAGCACGTCGCCGGTTGTATTGCGCGCCCCTGCAACTTGGCCATCCGCCACTCCATTATGGACTAACATAGAACCAAAATACAACGGATCACTCATTAAAGCTTGGGCTTTATCCAGAGTCATACCTTTGCTCTTACGCATCTCGAAGAACTGTTCAACATATTCGTTGTAAAGCTCAGATTTTCGGGGATCCATAATTGTTGCTCCGTCAATGTTAGAGCCAACCTTCTTTGCTACCGCGGAAATCTCGCTGGGATCCCCCAGAAGAATCACGTTAGCCAGCTGATCCTTAATAATTGTTTCGACTGCTTTAACGGTTCTTTCTTCGGTCCCTTCTGGTAAAACGATAGTCTTTTTGTTGCTCGCGGCTTTTTGTCTAATTTGCTCGAGCAAAGTCATAGTAAGCCCTCCTTCATTATATGTTATTTGTCGAACAACCAAGAAGCTTATCAGAATTAATTATAACTTACCGTGGTACATAATGGAACCCTATTTTATTAGGATTAAGCAAGTAAGAACTTCCATTCAAACACAGTTTCAAAAGGGATTAAAAAATCAATCTAACTTAACAATTCTTTGATCAGGGGCAAAAGCGGTTTGGTTGCTTCCCTCCCGGCCTGTACAGCCTCCTCAACCAAATCAAATCGTTTCATTCCCAGGTTCCCCACTTCCGGCTGAATCAAAATATCAATCTCTTGAATCCGACTATCGTGGATCTGTCTTTCCAGAAGGGAAATCGACTGGAGAAAAATATCCAAAATTGAGTTTATCTTCATCTCATGATTACCAAAGGTTACATCCACGGCTATAATAACCTCGGCTCCTAGTTCTCTGGCGGTGTTTGCCGGTAACCGTTCAGTTACTGCCCCATCAATTAATAGACGATTATTTAGCTCCACGGGTTGAAAGATGCCGGGAATAGAGATACTGGCCCTCACCGCCTGGTAAACCGGTCCATCTTGGAAGACAACTCTTTTTCCAGCTTCAAGATCCGTGGCTAATACAGCTAAGGGTATTGATAATTGATCAAAATTTTTCCCGTGGGTTAATATTTTAATTAATTCCTGTATTCTATTGCCGGCGATAAAGCCTTTCCGCGGGATCTGCATGTCAATTAGCTGGTTAAAATTCATCTCGGCAATCAGTTTCGGTAAAAGGTACATATCTGTTCCGGCTGCATAACAAGCACCGATGACTGCCCCCATACTACTACCAACCACCAAATCGATCGGAATTGCTTCCTCTTGCAGGACCTGAATTACCCCAATGTGCGCCAGTCCTCGGGCACTACCTGCCCCTAATACTAAGCCCAACTTCTTGCAACCCATCATCTCACCTCCCTTCTCCTTTTCCTTCCTATTTAGTTATATTTAAACAGAAACAACCGTATACTTTAGTGTTCCCAATAAAAACCTAAAAAGATCTTCAAGATTTATAGTGAATTGTTTTTTGGAGGTCAGGTATGAAAATACAGTTCGCTCCAAAAAAATCGCTGATTTCTGATCTGCTAATTGTCTTAGCTGCTAGTGTGTTTGTATTTTTAGTGTTAATTATGATATTTCACCCGGCCGAAATTTTGGCCGCCTCAACCGAGGGATTACTTCTTTGGTTTCAAATTGTTCTCCCCTCAATCCTCCCATTTTTAATTGCTTCCGAACTAATGATGGGTTTGGGAGTAGTTCACTTTCTGGGAAAACTACTGGAACCTCTGATGCGTCCAATTTTTAATATTCCTGGTCCAGGTGCTTTTGTCGCCGCAATGGGGTATACTTCTGGGTTCCCGGTCGGCGCAATTC
>JAAZDI010000032.1 GCA_012512295.1 Syntrophomonadaceae bacterium | reverse complement strand
TCTGGCTTAATCTTTCTCGCACCATGTTTATGGTTATTTCGTCCGGTACCAATTTACCTTCTGACAGATAATCTTTCGCTTTTTGACCTAGTTCTGTGTTTTCAGAGATGTTGGTACGGAAAATATCACCTGTGGATATGTGCGGTATAGAAAGTACTTCCAACATGTCCGAAGCCATCGTTCCCTTTCCGGAACCAGGGGCACCTAATAATACTAACTTCATCCTCATCACCTGCTAGTCAAGAAAGCCTTTGTAATGACGCATCATTAACTGGGCTTCCAATTGATCGACTATATCTAAAGCTACACCAACTAGAATCAGTACTGACGTACCGCCGAACCAGATACCCTCAGCGCCGGAAATAAGACCTAGCAGACTGGGCAGCAGGACGATCACTACCAAAAACAAAGCATCAAACCAATTGAGTCTTCTGGATGTTTTCCCTATAAACTCTGATGTAGGTTTTCCCGGACGGATACCGGGAATATAGCCACCATTTTTTTGCAAATTGTTTGAGATATCGACAGGATTGAAAGATATCATTGCATAGAAGAATGTAAAGGCAAAAATCAAGAAAGCGTATAACACATAGTAGAGAGGATTGGAATTAAAATTTAAAAACCATTGCGCCACACGACCGCTCCAGCCAAACAAAGAAACTATTGTAGACGGCAGCATTAAAATAGATACTGCAAAAATAACAGGCAAAACGCCTCCCTGGTTGACTTTTATCGGCAAATACGTGCTCTGACCGCCATATATTTTTCGACCGACAACTTTTTTAGCATATTGAATCGGTATTCGTCTTTCTGCTGTTTGCACGAATACGACTAAAGTAATAATTACCAGGAAAACAAATATTACGAAGGCTACTCCCAACAAAGCTAAAGCAATATTACTGGTAAACTTCCAGTTTTGGAACCAGGCGTAAAGATTTATAACCATCTTAGGCAAGCTGGAAATGATACCGACGAAAATAATCATAGAGATGCCATTACCGATGCCTTTTTCATTAATTAGCTCGCCCAGCCACATAACAAAGGCTGTTCCGGCAGAAAACGTAAGTATAACAACTAGAGCGTTCAACCAAGTTGGTAAAGCTTCAGAGGATGCATCGCGCGTGGCTGACCAATAAGCGATCGCCATAACGAGACCTAGTCCAATGGTAACGAAACGAGTAATCCGAGTAATTTTTTTATTTCCTTCTTCTCCCTCTTTTGACAAACGCTCTAAAGCCGGAATAGCAACAGTAAGGAGCTGCATGATAATCGAGGCGTTGATGTAAGGCTGGATGCCAAGGGAGAAAATTGAAACAGACGCGAATGCGCCGCCGGAGATCAAGTTCATGAACTGCCCCAGCTGCCCAAATCTGTCGATCATTGCAGTAAATCTGGCCGCAGAGATACCGGGAACAGGTACTGCTGTTCCTAAACGGTATATCAATACAATCAATACAGTAAATAGTATCTTTTTTCTGAGATCTTCAACTTTAAATGCATTTTTAATAGTCTTAAACATATCACCCATGTCAGACCACCTCAGCCTCGCCCCCGGCCGCAAGAATTTTATCTTTGGCACTGGCGGTGAAAGCAGCAGCTTTTACGTGGAGTTTTTTACTTAGATTGCCACTTCCTAAGATCTTTAAACCGTCATTAACT
>JAAZDI010000006.1 GCA_012512295.1 Syntrophomonadaceae bacterium | reverse complement strand
CGGTTAAGGTTGAGCTGTGCACTAAAGCCAAACTTAGATACTGAGTGGTCGGAAAATACCGGCTGATGACATTAATCAAGCTGTCTGGGTTGGCTAATAGATTATGGAGAAACGCCGGATCCATTGAATTTGGCCCGGCCTTTTGGAAAAAGAACTGGACCCCAAACGCTAAGAAAATAACCAAAATTCCCCCGAGGATACGGAACAAGTCTTTGCGTCGACCCAGGTTGGTAAACCGCATTACCAGCACGGTCAGCAGAGAAGCCAAGGCCAAAGGCACCAGTGGAACCAACAAGAAGCCAATCCCGGCGTACAGCCAGTAACTTAACGAGGCCCCGCTTTTTACCCCAAATATCAAAAGGGGTGGCAATAGTAACGGTAATACCACTAAGTATTCATATAATAAAACCACCAAAAACCGGGCTCCCAGCACCTGCCACGGTCTTAATGGCAAGGTTAACAAAAAATCATTATCGCTGGCGTAGTAAAAGGTATTAACCACATAAAACACACCAAAATATAAGATCATGGTACTAACCAGGACAATGCCCAAAGAAATAATTGCCCCGGATAGACCAAGCGGGGCCATGAGATCAAAGCCCTGGTTCAACAGCTTAACGTACATGGTCATTGCCGGGGTAAGCCCGGCCACAATGACCGCTCCGATTCCCAGAACTTTCAAATACTCAAGCCGATTGTACCTTGCTCTAGCCTTTAAACTGGATAAACCAAAACTGCTGATGAGCAGGATCCTAACCAAACTGATAAATCTACTCATTTTTTGTTAGCTCCAAAAACAGATTTTCCAGCGACTGATTCTTCCGCAAGTGGGTCTGAACTTCCTCCATGGTCCCACTAAAAATAACCTTGCCTTTATTGATAATGGCGAGTCGGTCACAGATCTTTTCCGCGACTTCCAGCACGTGCGTCGAAAAAAAGACTGTTTTCCCGGCATCAGCCTGTTCCCGCATCATTTCTTTTAAGACAAAGGATGAGCGAGGGTCCAGGCCGGTCATTGGTTCATCTAAGATCCAAACCGGCGGATTATGCAACAAAGCGCCAATGACGATAATCTTTTGTTTCATACCGTGGGAATAGCTCTGAATACTATCCCGCACGGCTTTATCCATATCAAATCGCTCCAGTAAGGTTTGCATTCGCGTCAGTCTGACTTCTTTCGGCACGTGATACATGTCTGCCATAAAGTTCAAGTATTCGATCCCGGTCAGACGGGCAAACATGTTGGGGTCATCTGGTACGAATCCTAACTGCAGCTTAGCTTCGACCGGTTCTTTTTGAATGTCCCGGCCATTTATTTTGATCGTTCCGGTATCAGGATTCAGGATCCCGGTAATCATCTTGATTAAAGTGGTCTTACCGGCTCCATTGGGGCCTAAGAAACCAAATATTTCGCCATCTTGAATCGTGAGATCAACCTGGTCTACCGCCTTAACTGCGCCCCGGCTATAACTTTTAGAGACCCCGCTCACTTCAATCATCTAAACAAACGACTCCTTTGGTGAATAAAATAACAATCACCTACTTAACAGTATACCTTCATTTTAACACTAGCTGCAATATAGCGCTATTGGATGTTGCAACAAGACAAGGTAGTAATAATACCCACTGCGCCAGATACTCTCGCCACAGCAAGTATTATTACCTTATCTGAGTTGTGGATAACGGAAAACTGACTAACTTCCTAGCTACCCGCAAACAGGAGGAAAATTATTCTAATTCTAAATTGCTTCTAGATACAAATCAAACACCTGGGTGGCTCCTCTCCAGGCAGTGTCTATCACCTCAAATTGTTCGCCATCAATCCTGATCCGTGATCCAATCAGGTTATAGGTAATGTTGTTATAGCGATAATGAGCCGGATCAATGATATAGATGTAATTAAAGTTCCGCCAACTATCCCCAACATATATGGTTACATCCTCAAGACCTTGCTGATAGATTGAGTTATCTAAATAGAAATTGTATTTTAATGGCTGATGAAAATCACTGCTATAGGCAGAGGTTTCAATAGTGACTAGATCCATTGTTGGGTCATAATCGATTTCGTCAATATTAAAGGTCTGATTATTAAGCCGACACTTAAAAGTCGAATCTAATTCGTACTGCCTTCCTTTAATGCGGACTACATTCCGGTCCACGACGATGACTTCATCTAGATCATAAACATTATCATCCATCAGGATGAGGACACCACTGGCATCCAGGTATTTGTCATTTATTTTTACCCATGTTCGATTAACAGCATCACAGTAAATAATAATCTTGCTGTTCGGGAGTTTGACCACCTGGTTCAATTCGTAACAATCACCATCTACTAGCATGAAAACCTGTTCGGGTGAATAAGTTTTTTGGTCGACGATAAAATTCCCGACCCCATCAATACTGCATTGGTTGAAATAATACTTGCTTCCATTAATGATAAAAAACAAAGTATTTATATTGTCTAAATCTAAACTACTACCCCGGGCAATAATGGCTGAGATATTGGTTATGTCCGGCCGCTTTATAACCACTGGCTCGGTTTCTGCCAATTCAAAGTATGTATCCGCGTCGGTCCTTAGGATTACCTTTTTAATAAGGTAGAATTTATCATTCACATCAATCGTTAGTTTATCCTGTCTCAAATCATAGGTCCGGTCGCCAATTCTCAGGGTATAAGCATCAATGACTTCAACATCCGCCAAGCATTCACTTTTCTCGGTCCCAACATATAAATCGATAAAATCCGGGTTATATTTGTGGTCATCTACATTTAAAGTTCTTATCTTCCAGTAGGTTGGGATAACCACTAAATGCTTATTCGCCGCTAATAATTTACTTACCCCAAAATGGTTATTGTTAATGATTAGCTCGAGATTATCGAGGTTACTGTTCAAAGCAAACCGGTTGGCATAGTTAAGGTAGATGTTTTCATTGACCAGGGAAATAGTGCTCGCTTTGATTTCTCTACTATCAGTTTTGAAAACTATGGAGTTACCGGCAATTGGGTAAGCCTGGTCATAAACTTGGACCGCCGTAAGGTTGTCTTTTTCCGGGTCGATCGTAATCCCAGACTGATTGTTCGGCGGGGTCCCCACCTGTTGACTATCCTTTTTGTCTAGAAACAAACATAATAAAGCGCAAGCCTGGGCTCGAGTAAAGGGATCGAATGGTTTAAACTCGCCTGTCTCAAAACCGGTCATTAGACCTTGATCATAGGCTGTCTTAATAAACCCTTTATAATCACTTTGTTCAACTTTATCTCTGTCGGGAAAAGAAACGCTGCCGGTCGATGGGCCCATGCCTAAAGCCCGAATAATCGCCGCCGCCACTTCGCTGCGCAGAATCGGCTTATCTGGTTTTAAGCCGTTGGGATACTCAGCGGGCAACAAGATACCGCTTCTTACTGCTTGTTCAATATAGGCACTAGCCCAATGCTTAACGGTATCTGAAAAACTGTTCGTTGAGGCGGCTGAGGGGATGGTTCCTTGAGCCTGGACGAGTAGACAAAAGAACTCCGCTCTGGTTACCGACTGATTCGGTTTAAAGGTATTATCTGAGTAGCCCTTGACGTAACCGCTTTCCACCAGACGCTTAATATGTTTTTCGGCCCAGTGGCCCTTGATGTCTGTTAAAACCGGGTTTTCCGCTAAGGCACTTCCCGGCGTTAAGGTTGTAATCACGAAACAGCTAAGCAACAAACAAACCAACATTCGTTTCATGCCCTTATAACCTCCTTCAATTCTTTAAATTAAAATGCTTCCGGCTATATAGTATAACGTGAAATTTGTCATTTTGGTTCCTAAATTTTACGCTTTTAAAAAGATCAAACATTAAGAGCCATAAAACATTAAGAGCTGGGCAATAAAACCCAGCTCTTGGATGTTAAATCATATTTATATCGTACCAACCGCCCATGCCTCAAGGACACAACTACCTATGTCTAATAGCGTCTAATAGCGGCCGGTGAACAGTAGTTGTTTCGAATAATGCTAAAACCCCACCGATGCCGTGGGGCCGATGTTTTGAACCTGCTCTCGCAGGTTGGTGCCCTCCTGTAAACTTTAAGTGTCCTCTCGAAGAAGGCTTACCCGCCGTTTACAGAGTTAGGCTCCTAATGTTTTGGTGTTGGCTCAAAACACTCTCGGCAGGATCACGAACACAGTAGGGTTTTTTGATTAAGTTTCTTTTGTCGAGTCTTATTCTACCATACCCGTTATCGGTTTTCAAGTTCATCGAATTAAGCTTCTTACTATTCTAAAGCTTCAATAATAGTAAATTGCTTAATCGGCAGATAGGACTTATATCCTAGGATAATTTTCTTTCTTCAGAAGGATTTCTGCTAACTAGAAAACGGATACTCAATAATTGCTTTTCCCACCACGTTGGGCCTTTGCGGAGCCGTCCAACCGAATATGTAGTTCTCGCAGCTGCTGCGGCGCAACTGGTGAGGGAGCGCCGGTCATTTGACATACCGCACTGGCGGTCTTGGGGAAAGCGATAACATCCCGAATGGATTCGCGCTGGGCCATGAGCATGACTAAACGATCAAGGCCAAAGGCAATTCCGCCGTGGGGAGGTGTACCATATTCGAAGGCTTCGAGCATAAAACCAAATTTTTCCATAGATTCTTCCGGGGTAAACCCTAACAATTTAAACATTTGTTCCTGAATCTCCCGACGGTGGATCCGGATACTGCCTCCGCCGACCTCAATTCCGTTCAAGGTAAGATCGTAGGCTTTGGCGCAAACCCGACCGGGGTCAGTCTCCAGATATTGTTCATCCTCATCCCGGGGCGCGGTAAAGGGATGGTGCATAGCTACCCACCGTTTCTCTTCAACATCCCACTCTAGTAAGGGGAAATCGATGACCCAGGCAAAATTATACTCCCTCGGATCAACGAGGTTCAGCCGACGGCCAAACTCCAGGCGCAGGTGCCCCAGGGCTCCGGCCACTACCGCTGGTTGATCAGCCACAAATAATAATAGATCGCCCGGTTGCGCGCCCATTCTGGCCTGAAGCTGATTCAATTGCTCTTCGGTAAAGAACTTAGCAATGGGAGACTTAATCGTGTTATTGGCCTGGCACAGCATCCAGGCTAAGCCTTTAGCCCCATAAACACCAGCTAAAGCCGTTAAATCATCCAACTCTTTCCGCGAATAGTTGCCACAACCGGGAATACATAAGCCTTTGACCTGACCTCCGGCCGCCAGCGCTCCAGCAAACACCTTGAATTGACAATCCCGAACAATATCGCCGACGTCTTTTAGTTCCAGACCAAAACGCAGGTCCGGTTTATCTGAACCGTAACGCTCCATGGCCTCCTGGTAGGTTAGTCGCGGAAAAGGAGTTTTAATGTCTACTCCCAGGCTTTCTTTAAAGATAAAGGCCATCAGTTCCTCCATTAAATCCAGGATTTCATCTCGTTCCATAAAGGACATTTCCAGGTCCAACTGGGTAAACTCGGGTTGCCGGTCAGCCCGCAGGTCTTCGTCCCGGAAGCAGCGGACAATCTGGAAGTACCGCTCAAAGCCTGAAACCATCAATAACTGCTTAAAAATCTGTGGTGACTGCGGCAAGGCGTAAAAATTGCCCGGATTAACCCGGCTCGGCACCAGGTAATCGCGTGCTCCTTCTGGGGTGCTTTTAGTTAACATTGGGGTCTCAATTTCCAGAAAACCCCGGGCATCAAGGAAATCACGCATTGCTTTAGCGACTCGGTGACGCAGGATCAAGGATCGCTGCATATCTGGCCGGCGCAAATCAAGATAACGGTAACGCAAACGCAAAATCTCGTCGACCGCCACATCCTCTTCAATATAGAATGGGGGTGTTTTAGCGCGATTTAATATGCGCAGCTCTCGAGCATAAACCTCAATTTCTCCGGTAGCCAGGTGAGGATTTACCGTACCTTCTGGTCGCAGTCTAACCT
>JAAZDI010000354.1 GCA_012512295.1 Syntrophomonadaceae bacterium | reverse complement strand
TCTATAAAGTCCTGGAGATGCTCCCGGCTTATCTGGTTCTGCTAACGCCGGATTATCATGTCTCCTTTGCTAATCGACTCTTTCGGGAACGTTTCGGAGCCTCTAGCCGGCGTTGTTATGAACATTTGTTTGGATACAGTCAGCCCTGTCCTAATTGCGAAACCTACCAGGTCTTAGAGACCATGGCACCCCATGAGTGGGAATGGATTAGCCCGGACGGCCGTATTTACCATGTTTTTGACTTTCCTTTCACTGACGTGGACGGGTCCACCCTGATCCTGGAGATGGGCATTGATATTACTGATCAAAAAAAGGCAGAGGAAGAGATTCAAAAACTCAACCAAGAATTGGAGCGGCGCGTTAACGAACGGACCGCTCAACTGGCTGCCGCTAACAAGGAACTGCACATCCGTGAGGCACAATTACAGGAAGCCTTATTCGAAAAAGAGGTACTGCTCAAAGAGATCCACCATCGGGTCAAAAATAACCTCCAGATCATCCACAGCATGCTCAATCTTCAACTGCCTTATATCAAAGATGAACAAGCCATTGAACTATTCAAGGAAAGTCAAAACCGAGTCTTCTCAATGGCCCTGATTCACGAAAAAATGTATCAATCTAAATCGTTGGCCAAAATCGACTTGGCCGAATATATTCGTAATCTGACCACTAACTTATTCCTATCGTATGGGGTGAGCGAGAGAGTAATCAGGCGGACAATATACGTTGACAACCTGACGTTCAACATTGATACGGTCATCCCCTGCGCATTAATCATTAACGAGCTGGTTTCGAATTCACTAAAATATGCCTTCCCAAATTCCTGTGGGAGCCTAAATAATAAGCCTGAGATCCGCATTGAACTCCGCCGTAGTGTCGATAATAAATACGCCTTGATTGTCAGCGATAATGGTATTGGATTGCCGAAGGGCTTCCAGCCTCAGAACTGTGAATCACTGGGACTTAAACTAGTCCGGGTACTGGTAAAACAGCTCAAGGGGAGTATTGACCTTGACTTAAGCAATGGAACCAAGTTTACGATAAAATTTAGGGAACTAGCTAGGAAGGGGAGTGGGAAGTAATGTCTGGTGCCAGAATCCTAATTGTTGAAGACGAAGGTATTGAAGCTCTTGATTTGCAACAAAGAGTAACCAGCATGGGTTACACCGTTCTAGATATTGTATCTACTGGAGAAGAGGCCATAGAAAAAGCCGCGGAAACCTTACCTGACCTGGTGTTGATGGACATCATGCTTCCTGGAGAAATTGATGGGGTGACCACCGCTGAACAGATCCGGTCCCGCTTTAATCTTCCAGTTATTTATATAACCGCCTATGCTGATGAAGATACTCTGCAGCGGGCTAAGATAACCGAGCCGTACGGTTATATTGTCAAACCTTTCCGGGAAAGAGAATTACAAATAGCTATTGACATGGCCCTATACAAACACGAAATGGAAAAGAAGTTGAGAGAGAGCGCCGAATGGTTTTCCACCACCCTCAAAAGTATCGGCGATGCGGTGATCGCCACCGATAGAAAAGGTCGAATAACCTTTATGAATCCGGTGGCCGAAAGATTAACGGGTTGGAAGTTGGAGGAAGTTAAATCTAAAAAACTGACTGAAATATTCAACATCATCAATATGTACTCCCGCCAACCGGCTGAAAACCCGGTTACCCGGGTCCTCCGGGAAGGCGTTACTATTGGTCTGGCCAACCATTCCTTATTGATCACGAAAGATGGAACAGAAATACCAATAGATGATAGTGCCGCGCCGATTAAAGACGACCAGGGGAATATTGTCGGGGTAGTTCTGGTATTTCGTGATGTAACCGAGCGTATCCAAGCAGAAGCAGCCCTACGCTTAAGCGAAGAACGCTATCGCACCCTAGCGGAAGAACTCCGCGAGGCGGACAACCGCAAGAACGAATTTTTGGCGGTCCTCTCCCACGAACTACGCAACCCGCTCGCCGCTATTCAAAACAGCTTGAACATCCTGGACCACACTAAACCTGGCAGTGACCAGGCTCTGCTAGCAAAAAGTATTATTGATCGGCAGGTAAGACAGCTTTCGCATCTGGTCGATGACCTGCTCGACATTACCCGTATTACGCAAAAAAAGATCAAGTTGCAGCGACAGCGGCTTGAGCTTAATGAACTCGTGCGACGGACTCTGGAAGACCATCGCTCACTTTTCGAGCAAAGCGGGGTGCGTCTAGAAGCTGAGTATGCTCCAGTTCCGATATTCTCAAACGTTGACGGGGCCCGCCTAGCGCAAGTAGTTGGAAACTTACTGGTAAATGCGGCTAAGTTTACTGACTACGGCGGATATACTCGTGTGCGCCTTGAAAATGATGCCGCGCAAAAACAAGCGATAATTCGAGTGATCGATACCGGTATTGGCTTAGCCCCGGAAACACTTAGCCGCCTATTTCAGCCATTCATGCAAGCAGAAACAACCCTTGACCGCAACCGGAGTGGACTTGGACTTGGGTTAGCCCTGAGCAAGGGACTGGTCGAGCTCCACGGCGGCAAACTTAGTGCGAACAGTGCTGGAATCGGTAAAGGGTCAGAGTTTATTGTCTGCCTTCCATTAGTAGAAACCGCCACCAATGAGCAGCCGTCCATTTCCCCTGAGACTTCATACTCCAACCGGCGACGAGTGTTGATTATTGATGATATTGTCGATGTGGCGGATACTCTTCGTGACTTGATCAAACTCAGTAACCATGAGGTTGCCGTTGCTTACAATGGTCCTGAAGGACTAGCTATAGCTCGGGAGTTTCAGCCCGATGTTTTGCTGTGCGACATTGGGTTACCGATTATGAACGGCTATGATATTGCGAAAACTATCCGCCAGGACGAAATGCTTAAAGATGTATACCTCGTGGCTCTCACTGGTTATGCAATGCCGGAAGATCTGCAGCGGGCGACAGAGGCCGGCTTTGATTATCATTTAGCTAAGCCAGTCGATCTAAATGAGTTAAATCGAATGCTGACTGAGTTACCCAATAAAAGTGCAAGAAAGCAAAGGGACGATTGTTTTGCTCCCCAGATCGAATCCGAAGAAAGCGCGAAGGAATCAATGGAGCGGCTCTTCTCCTTCTCGAGGCGAGTGGATTCCTGCCCCTGCTAGAAGCATGGGGACGGTCCTTCTGTTTCTCGGATAGCTCAAGTGGATTCCTATCCGGCAAAGGATTAGAAAAGCACTCCAACGCCCTAAGCAATGTCCGACCATAATCCTTGTGTTCAGTTTTTTCTAAAACTGATAATACTTGTTCAGCTGTCGCCACTTCCATATCCTGCCTTATCCGTTGAAAATAGTACCACATGACCGGGTTAAACCAATGGACGATTTGAAAAACAAGAAGCAGATAGCTTTTC
>JAAZDI010000353.1 GCA_012512295.1 Syntrophomonadaceae bacterium | reverse complement strand
GGCAAAAGCCACCGGGCCTTGGTTTTAGCACATGAAAAAGACGCCAATTTGATCATTGATGACGGACTATTAATTAAAGGAAGTCGTATTTTGGCCGGCCGATCGGCTAAGAGTGAAAGACTAGTCATTACCGCTACCCGAAGGGCTTTATTTATGGACCCCGAGCATGCTCGGGAAGTGCGGGACCGGCTGGAGATCGAACAACCCTCTCGGTTATTAATCTTGGGTATTTCTGAAAACATGGCTTTTCGAATTGCGCATAATCTGGGATTGCCAGCCCCTAAGGAGTTAATTCATATCGAACAACTTGCTTCTAAATCAGAAATTCTCACAGCCCGACGCCTACGGATGACAGAAAAAAAGCATGCTGTACCAGTAGTTTCCGTTGATGTTACCCGGAATTCAGTGGGTTACCTGGTGGATTCTTTTACGGTTTTTTTTCGACGGCGCAACGATCGGCGGGTGCTAGGGGAAAATTCAGTGGTTCGGCCGCGTTACAGTATTTTGGGGCGGCTTTCGATAGCCGATACAGTGGTCCGGGCTCTAGCTGCCCGGGCAGCAACTGAGGCGGCGGAGGTTTTAGAGGTACTACGAGTGACGGTTCGAATGATCGGGGGGGCCTTGTTCCTTGAGGTGTTTGTGGTGTTGCCATATGGAATACAATTGCGACCAATTCTGTTAAATATCCAGCACCGAGTTTATGAACAAGTAACTGATTTATCAGGTCTGGAGGTCCGTGAGGTAAATGTCGTTTGTGATAAACTAATGATTCCAGACGAGGTTTTAGGCGTTAAAACAAAAAGTCGGGGGTTTTGGAATATTAGAGGATTCTGAGGTTTATTTGATCTCTGATAGTAATCAATACCTTAAAGATACAACGCTTAGATTGATTGATAATGTCATTTTTCAATGATGCTGTTTAGACGGCTGAGCATTTATTGATTAAAGAAAGGAACGGTATTTTTGTGCTTGATATTCAACAGATTCAGAAGATAATACCGCATCGACCGCCTTTTTTATTGGTTGACCGAGTCATTGAGGTAGAACCCGGGGTTAAAGCGATTGGAATAAAAAACGTAACGGTCAATGAACCTTTTTTTCAAGGTCATTTTCCCGGTAACCCGATTATGCCGGGCGTGCTGATTGTGGAAGCGCTGGCCCAAGTCGGGGCCATTGCCTTATTAACCCAAGAGGAGCACCAGGGAAAGCTGGCGTTATTTGGCGGAATCGAAAATTTTCGATTCCGCCGGGTAGTTCGTCCCGGCGATCAGCTTCGTTTAGAAGTGCGATTGCTTTGGATTCGTCGCGGAATAGGCAAAGGGCGAGCTATTGCCCAGGTTGATGATGAACTGGCAGGTGAAGGAGAGATCATGTTTTCGATTAATGCCGGTTAGTAATTGGTCGCCTAGGCACAGATGAGGTAAGGTTACCGTCAATCAATATTTATGCCTACCCGTTGGGGTGGGTTTTTTTATAATTTTTATAATCAGAAAGTAAGTGAACTTTCTGATTATAAGTAAGTGCAACTAGGGCTTCGCCTGCGCCAAAGGCTTGGTGCAAGCCAAGGTTTCTTTATATTGTGCTGTGGTCAGACGCATGATCTTAAAAAATATTGATGTCATAAATAGGCAGGAAATCGGGGGAATATGGAGAAAGATTTAATAGATTCCATGCTTTCTTTGTTCTGGCATATATCTGATTGATACCAGTCTAGGAGATTAATTATCTGGCGGAAGGAGAGATGGATCTATTGACCAGAGACTTGATAACTGAAGCTCGAAATGCAGCTGGGGGTTATTACCGAGCTAACTACAATTGCGCGGAGTCAATAATTCTTGGTTTTAACCAGGTCCTGGACTTAAAGATTGATCCAGAAGTAGTGAAGATGTTTTCCGGTTATGGTGGCGGTCTGGGCCATGCTGGATGTATGTGCGGTGCCCTCAGTGCATCCATCGCCATTTTAGGGTACTTCAGGGGTCGGAAAACCAGTGAGGAAAAAAGAGATGTCATTTATGACCTGGTCAACCGTTTTCATGACTGTTTTGAAGAAGAGTTCGGGGCAACCTGTTGTCGAGTGCTTAATAGTTATCCGTTTGGTACCCCAGAACATGGTCGGACTTGTTTGAAGATTACCGGCAATACCGCAAAAAAATTAATGCAATTCTTGTTGGCCGAGGGATTGGTTGACGGTTAGTAATTCCGTCATTGACCCAGATTTATGGGAGATATTATTCTAACCAGAAAGGACCGGTGGGCTTTGCGGAGTCAAGAAGGGTATGTCGACATGGGTAACTACCGTCTTTATTATCAGACCTATGGTACAGGTTTCCCTATTCTTTTACTGCACGGAGCAAATACCTGTTTGCAATTTATGAATCATTCCGCCACGTGGGAACTGGGAAATTGGTTGGTTGATGAAGGGTTTCGTGTTGTGGCATTTGATCAACATGGCTCTGGCCAATCTACACATTTGGCTGACTTCCCGCTAGATTACTTCGATAAAAACGCCAATGATGCCATTAGGTTACTTGACCATCTCAAGATAAAGAACTTTGGCGTTATTGGAGTGAGTGAGGGAGCGACAACTGCTCTAAACCTGGCTATCCATCACCCGGAGCGGGTAGAATTAGTGGTGGCTGACAGTGGCAGTTATTATGTTACGGAAGAAATGCTAGCCGTCGAAGAGGATCCAGACAACGCTTGGCCCAAAACGTGGCAATATTTGCTGAATGAGGTGCATGGTGAAGATTATGCTGCTGAATTACAGGCAGCCCGTCGCAAACTGCTCAGCCGGCTTGCGGAAAACAAGATTGATCTTTTTCAAGGGCGGTTAGCCGAAATCCAATGTCCTGCTTTGTTAACCGCTTGTACCGGTGACATCTATGGATTAAATCATCAGGCAAGGAAGATGGGTGAAATTATTCCAAATGCTCAAGTTAAGATTTTTCGGGGCGGCGACCATCCAGTCATGTGGAACCTAACGGATAAATTTTCTAGAGAGTTAAAAGATTTTTTATATCGGATTTTAAGAAGTGCCTAAATAATAACGTCTAACATCGAACAATAAGAATTCTGGAGGCTTAGATTATTGGGTAAAACTTTAATTATTACTGAGAAACCCTCCGTTGCCCGAGACATTTCTTGGTGCCTGGGGGGCTTTTCATCAAAGCAAGGATATTATGAATCAGATAATTTCTTGCTCTCCTGGTCATTTGGTCATCTGGTGGAAATCGCTGCCCCGGAAATAGAAGGCGGCAAGTGGACACCAGAGCAACTCCCGCTATTTCCCCAATTTATCCTGCGAGTGACGGAGCGGGGGCAGGAACAATTTGCTGTTTTAAAAACCTTGATGCACCAAGCGGACTCCTTAATAAACGCTTGTGATGCAGGACGCGAAGGAGAACTTATTTTTCGGTATCTCTGCTTAGCGGCTGGTTGTCAGAAACCGGTTCAGCGGCTTTGGATTTCCAGCTTGACCGCAGAATCTATTCGCGCTGGTTTTCAAAATTTATTGAAGAGCAATGACTTTGACGATCTATACCTGGCTGGGAAATGCCGCAACGAGGCAGACTGGATAGTGGGGATTAACGCCACCCGAACTTTTTCCATCGTGCAACGAACCCTTTTCAGTGTGGGTCGGGTCCAGACCCCCACCTTGGCCTTGTTGGTTCAGAGAGAAAAAGAGATTCGAAATTTTAAGGCCCAGAGCTACTGGGTTGCTCGAGCGGTCTTTGAGAGTAAGCTAGGGCCGGTTCCAGTCAAGTATATTGGGGGCGAAGCGGGTAAAATTTTAGTCGAAGCAGAAGCGAAAGGGCTTCGGGAGCAGGTGGCCGGTAAACCGGCCGTGGTCGTTGAGTTTGAAGACAAAGAAACGATTGAACCCCCAGCCTTGCCTTTTGATTTGACTACCTTGCAGCAGGAGAGCAACGAACGCTGGGGTTGGACCGCCTCCCATACCCTGGAAGTGGCTCAGAGTTTATATGAAAAGCGAAAGCTGATCACCTATCCCCGAACCTCCAGCCGTTATGTGACGCCGGACCTGGCCAAAACCTTTAGCCGGCGGCTGCAGGCGATTGGTTGTTTGCCGGAATTTAGCCAGTTAGTGCAAGACTTGCCTGGTTTTCCCCGTTTTGCATCAATGCCGGAGACTACCCGCAACGTTATTAATGAACAAAAGGTGACCGATCATCACGCGATCCTGCCGACGGAATCAATTCCTCCTCCAGGTTTATCGGGGGACGAGGGCTTGCTGTATCGATTGGTGGCTAGTTCTTTTTTAGCCCTATTTCTTGCACCAGCTCGCTGGGCCGAACGTTCGTTGGTGGTCGAGTGTGCCGG
>JAAZDI010000352.1 GCA_012512295.1 Syntrophomonadaceae bacterium | reverse complement strand
GGTTGAGGTAGACCATTCGATTGTCAGGATTGAAAAAGAGCTGGAGGCAAGGCAAAGAGAGGCCTGCCGGTGGGCCAAGTGGAGTCCGCTAGCTTTCGGGATATTTGTTTTGCTGTTTATCATATCGGCGGGTAATCTGCATAAAATGCTCAGTGATTATACCGATACGGATAGTTTATTCAGGATAATCACCTGGTTTCTGCTTAGTCCAACCGTTCTTTTATCAGCTGTTGCCTGGACCGTTTGGCGTTTCCTCTTTCGGCAGCAAAGAGCTTGGAAGAATGAATCGGAAAGAGAACGACGGCTTTTGGTAGAAAGAGTCAAAGTTAGTATCTGTGACCATAAAGAAAAGTGTTCTTGTCAAGAGGATTACTTAAAATATATTAAAAATAAGTTTGATATTAGTGCTTAAGTAAATTAACTAGGGTTGACAATCAGCGGGTAGGACCAATATAATGATCTTGATAATGTGATCTTAATAATGATCATAAGTCATAATTGAAAGGCTTTGAACGGGAAGAGTAGACGTACTGGCTGATCTCAGAGAGGGGCCGCCATCGGCTGAAAGCGGGCCTGATCAAGTAGACGTTGAAGTGCACCCGGGAGCTGCCGGGCTGAAAGTGGGTAACTCCTCACTGCGTAGGTCCGGACGAAGTGGCTGACGTTAACCAGCCCGATGCGGTTGATGTGATTGCGGATCTATCAAACGTATCGATGAGTGGGCTCTCACCAAAGAGCCAAACAGGGTGGAACCGCGAAGCAACCCTTCGTCTCTGTGTTTTGGAGATGAAGGGTTTTTTGTTTGGTGAAGGGGTGAAGTGCCAGGCGTGAGTCGTGAAACGGGATAAGCGTAAGACGCAAGACGGAATTTTAAAAGGGGGAGTGGCTGCATGCTTAGATTTATCAGACGGATTAAGAAGGATATTCAGGTTGTATTTGAGCGGGACCCAGCGGTTAAAAGTGTCTGGGAAGTCCTGCTGTGTTATCCCGGGTTCCACGCGATTCAGTTTCACCGTCTAGCCCACTGGCTATACTTGAAGAAAAGGTTTGTGTTAGCCCGGCTTGTGTCTCATTTAAGCCGGCACTTGACCGGGATCGAAATTCACCCGGGGGCCAAAATCGGCGAAGGATTATTTATTGACCATGGGATGGGAGTAGTAATTGGTGAGACCGCTGAGCTTGGTGACAATGTTACCCTATATCAAGGAGTAACCTTGGGCGGGACGGGTAAGGAGAAAGGCAAACGCCACCCGACGATTGGGAACAATGTGGTTATCGCAACTGGGGCTAAAGTATTGGGTTCCTTTACGGTCGGGGATAATGTTAAAATTGGCTCAGGGTCAGTAGTGTTAAGTAGCGTACCCGCAAATTGCACCGTAGTCGGGGTGCCGGGAAAGATAGTCGCCTTTAATGGACGCAAAGTAACAGAACATGAAAGCGTTGATCTGCAGCATCATTTGTTGCCGGACCCAGTCGCCGATTTGATTAGCAACCTGCAGCAGCGCATTGAATTCCTGGAAAAGAAGATGGCAGAGATGGAGGGCCGACAGAATGAGTTTGAAGATGTACAATACGCTAACCCGGCGAAAAGAGGAATTCATGTCATCTAAACCCGGCCGGGTTGGGATGTATGTTTGTGGACCAACCACTTATAATTTTATTCACTTGGGAAATGCCCGCCCCTTAGTAGTTTTTGACACTATTCGCCGCTATTTGGAATATCGGGGCTATCAGGTTGATTACATTCAAAACTTTACTGATATTGATGATAAGATCATCAGCCGAGCCCGCGAAGAAGGGGAAGAGCCCAATAAGTTGGCCCAGAGGTATATCGAAGAGTATTTTCGAGATGCGGATGCGCTGAATGTGCAGCGGGCCAAGGTTCATCCTAGAGTCAGTGAACACTTGCCCGAGATTATTGCGATGATTGAGGGGCTGCTGGAGAAAGGGTATGCCTATCAAGTGGCTGGCGATGTCTACTTCTCGGTGGACCGGTTTGCCGAATATGGAAAATTGTCGGGCCGTTCTCTGGAAGACCTCCAGGCCGGTGCCCGGGTAGAGGTGGATGAACGCAAGCAGAACCCGATGGACTTTGCGTTGTGGAAAGCAGCTAAGGAAGGTGAACCGGCTTGGGCTAGTCCTTGGGGGCCCGGGCGTCCCGGCTGGCATATTGAGTGTTCGGCCATGTCGTTAAAGTATCTCGGTTTTGGCTTTGATATCCATGGTGGCGGTAGTGACCTCATTTTTCCGCACCACGAAAATGAAATTGCCCAATCAGAAGCTTTTGCCGGGCAAAGCCCATTTTGCCGCTACTGGCTGCATAATGGGTTCATAACCGTTAATCAGGAGAAGATGTCCAAGTCCCTCGGCAACTTTTTTTTGGTCAGGGATATTCTCGAGAAATTTCCGCCTCAGGTAGTTCGTTTTTATCTCTTATCTACCCATTATCGCAGCCCATTGGATTTTGATGACGGTAAACTGGAGATGAGTCGAAGGAGCTTGGAAAGATTAAAAACCAGTCTTGATCTCCTGGACGAATTGTTAGGGACGGCCGGCGGGGAAACAGTTCAATCCCCAACTGGGACCGGCAGTGACCAAAGCCAGGGGAGACGGTTGATTGAGCAAATCGAACGCTCTCGGCAAGAGTTTATCGAGGCAATGGATGATGATTTTAACACCGCGCGGGCCACTGCCTCTCTCTTTGAGCTATCGCGCGAGATTAATTCTTTGATTAACGAAGTTGTGCGCAGTGGCCGGCAGCCAGACGAAAATGAAAGAAAAGCCTTGACCCTGGGACGGCAGGCCTTAACTGAACTATTAGGGGTGTTAGGCCTTGATCCCGGATTTTTGCGGCAACGGAGAGAGTTTTCAGGGGTCGCCGGTTCTGAACGGGCGCAGAAGCTAGATGCCCTGATTAATTTGACGATAAACCTGCGCCAGGAGGCGCGGCAGCGAAAAGACTGGGCGACTGCTGATTATATCCGGGATGGATTAAACCAACTGGGAATAACCTTGGAAGACACTCCACACGGTTCCCGAGTTAGACTGGGCGAAGCAGAGCTTGCCCCGGATTCTCTGATTGAATTCTTAATTGAACTGCGTCAAGCGGCCCGGGAACAAAAAAAGTGGTCCCTGGCTGATCAAATACGAGGTGAGCTAGCGCAGTGCGGCATAACCCTGGAAGACAGCCCGCGGGGAACCAGATGGCGAGAGTAGTTGGTGAGGCGGCCAATGGTTAGATATTAGGCTGAAATGTTTATAATGCTGATTAGGATGTTTGGCCAGGGCAGAAGGAAGAGCTGGTTGTTTGAAAACGCAGGTAAAATTATCTAGCAAGAAAGGGGATTGTCATAACTGAACACACCACCCGAACCGGACGTTGTCGATGAAGGAGTGAAAGATTTAACAGGCGCGAGAACCGAACAAGGTTTATTCGACAAGCCATTATTTGGGCTGATTCCGGTCCCCGGCCAGATGAGTCAGATTGACCCGGAGGACTTGCCTCCGTTGGTCCTCGCCTATCTGGGAGATGCTGTTTATGAACTATATGTTCGTTGTGGTTTGGTGACCCGCGGTTTTATCCGGGTTAATCAGTTGCACCAAGAGGCAATTAGTTTGGTGCGGGCTACCTGTCAGGCTCAGTATTTGCACATGATTGAAGACGTCCTGACTGATGAGGAGAAAAGGGTAATGAAACGGGGACGTAATGCGAAATCCGGTCATATTCCCCGAAACGTAGGGGTGGTTGACTACCGTTGGAGTACTGGATTTGAGAGCCTGATTGGTTATCTTTATCTGCGGCAGAGATTTGAGCGGTTGAACGATATTTTATCTCGATTACCGTGGCCGCCGGCCAAGAACGCCGAGTAGGGGCGCTTGTGTTTTAACTCAGTCAGCGGTTAGACTGGAACGAAAAAATGTAAATCGTCAATCGCTGACCTTCGTTAAAACACCGCGCGCTCGATTTTCATGTTTGGGCGCTTGTGTTTTAACTTCGGGAACGGCCCTTTATTCGCACATAAACAAATCGTCGGTTAACACTACCTCAGCGTAGTGTTGCTTTGGGAAATCCCGATCATATTCAATATCGTCAAACAATAATGGCAGTTTTTCCTTGAAGAGCAGGAACAGGGGGATGGTCACCTGCTTCATCTGGGGATGAGCGGGCGTTGCGCAACGTAACCGGAAAAAATGTCGCCATTCTCGCAGGTTGTAGGTGACAACAATTTCTGTTTTCAGGGAATTGGGTAAAACTGAACGAGCTTCCTGGGGGGTGCAATTGTTTTTTAGTAATGCTAGATAGCATTTCTCAGCTGTGCGACAAGCCTCCTCCCAATACCGAAAGGCTTCTTCTTTACCAATCAGGAAAAACGGTTCAATAACAGTTATCTCATTACCAAATTTATCTTTGCTGTAGTTGCAGTACCGGGTTGATTCCTGGCTGTAGCTGGCGATCCGGTGGCGGACTATTTCATGCGTAATTCCCCTATCCACGATAAACATAACGGTCACTTTTTCGTGCTCGATTACGGATTCATGTCCGCGGCTGATGATTGATTTTAAAAAGTTATCATTATGTTCTCCTATTTTATCTTCCGATTTATAACAAACTCGGGCATAACGCTCTAGTTTTCGGATAATACCGGCATCAAGCTGGCTTTCTGGAATCAGTACTTGTGGTTTCCGAATAATCATTACGGATTCTCCTTTCTAGATACCGGGTGATTTCTTAATACTGTGCCATATTTTTGACAAATACTCAATAATAAGGGCTTGTGCGGTAAGGTTTGATTAATGGTATAAGTTACTTCTATATCCATTGTTAGCAACATATTATTAAATTGAGGGGATTTGTTGATTAATGGAGGATAAAGAAATTCGGGCGGGCAGACGGCCAGTGCTTGAAATCTTGCGGGCTGGTCGACCAGTTAATCGAGTTGTGATTGCCCGTGGCGTCGAGGATGATTCCTTGCGCGAAATTAGACGGTTGGCCCGAGGGCAAGGAATACCGGTAATTGAAGCGGAAAAGGTCTATCTTGACCGACAGGCGAACGGAATTAATCATCAAGGAGTGGTGGCCTGGGTTGCTCCGCGGGAATACGTTGAGGTAGAAGACATTTTGGAATTGGCGCGAACTAAAGAGGAGCCACCCTGGATAGTCGTCCTAGATGGCCTGGAGGACCCGCAGAATATGGGGAGTATCTTACGCACGGTGGAGGGTGTTGGGGCGCACGGCGTGATTATCCCAAAACGTCGGTCGGTTCAGCTAAACGCTACCGTGGCTCGAACTTCGGCCGGGGCGGTTGATCTAGTACCAGTTGCCCGGGTGGTGAATCTGGTCCGGACTTTGGAGTTTTTGAAAGAGCACGGCTGTTGGGTGATTGGGGCTACCGGTGAAGCTTCCCAACAGTATCATGAAGTAGATTATACCGGCGGGCTTGTTCTGGTAATCGGCGGAGAAGGTAAGGGACTTAGCCGGCTGGTTCAGGAGAAGTGTGATCTGCTAGTTAGATTGCCGATGCGGGGTCAAATAAATTCTCTAAATGCCTCCGTTGCCGCCGGGGTGGTATTATATGAGGCCCTGCGCCAAAGACATAAGACATACTAGCTAACAAACCATCGGACACTTTATCTGGACTCTGCGACATGAGTATTGACTGTTATTCGGGCTTTCGTTTATAATGTATATGTTAATTGGGACAACCCCTCCTCTATCGTCAATTCTGAATATGTTATGATCTATTCGGATCATACTCTCCAAACTCACCCAAAGTCTCGTAAGTGAGTGTGCTGATGATAAAACCGCAGGTACTAGGAAGCCCTCGGGAATTGGCTTCAGGATCTAAGTTGTAAAAAATAGCTATATCTAGGAGACCAGAGGTCAAAGCCTATTGAGTACTTATTGTGGAGGCGATCTGGGTGACTCTTGTCGTACAAAAAGAGTTATTGGATGCTTTTGAGACTCTGAGTGATGAAGAGATTGTAGAGATGGTTAGAGATGGGAATCATTTGGCTGAAGAGCATCTAATAAACAAATACCGTAATTTTGTACGGGCTAAGGCCAGATCCTATTTTCTCATAGGTGCTGACCGGGAGGATATCATCCAGGAAGGGATGATCGGTCTTTTTAAGGCAATTAGAGATTTTCGCTGCGATAAACTTTCTTCCTTTCGCGCATTTGCTGAATTATGTGTCACCAGGCAAATAATTACGGCCATTAAGACAGCGACTAGACAAAAGCATATCCCATTAAACTCATATGTCTCATTAAACAAGCCGATTTATGATGAGGATTCCGATCGCACCTTGCTAGATGTGATTACTGGCTCAAAGATTACTGATCCTGAGGAATTAATCATCAGTCGGGAAGAGTTTGATGGTATAGAAGAGAAGATGGGCGAAATCTTAAGCTCGCTGGAGTGGAAGGTGCTAATGTCATACCTGGAGGGTAAGTCGTATCAGGAAATAGCGGTTGATCTCAAACGTCACGTTAAATCCATTGATAATGCCTTGCAGCGAGTTAAAAGGAAGTTGGAACGGTATCTAGAAAAAAGAGATGACGAGTAGGGTGATAAGTCAGCAGAATATTTTAAAATAATATTGACAACCAGCAAGTATTCTGCTAAGATAGCAAATGCCGCTGGCAACAACCAGGTTTTCTAATGTGCCGACGTAGCTCAATGGTAGAGCAGCTGTCTTGTAATCAGCAGGTTGCGGGTTCGAATCCCATCGTCGGCTCCAACCAGACAAAAAG
>JAAZDI010000351.1 GCA_012512295.1 Syntrophomonadaceae bacterium | reverse complement strand
GCTTTGTACTGACAAGGGATAAGGAGGATATTATGGCTACTGTCATTCCCATTCGGGGAATCCGCTACAACCAAGCTAAGGTTGGAGACCTTTCTCAGGTAGTTACCCCGCCGTATGATATTATCGACAGTGTTGCTCAAGCTCGCTACTATGCTAACGATCCTTGTAACATTATCCGCCTTGAATTAGGGCAAATTTTTGCGCAAGATGATGAAAAGAATAACCGTTACACTAGAGCTGCCAGCTATTTTGCCCGCTGGCAAGAAGAAGAAATCCTGATTCGGGACGAAAAACCGGCCTTGTACTTGTACGAACAAGAATTTGACCTGCGCGGGGAAAAAAAGGTTCGCACCGGTTTTATGTGTGGAGTTCGTCTGGAACCTTACGCCCAAGGAAATATCTTACCGCATGAAGAAACTCTCTCCAAGCCCAAGGCTGATCGATTACAGCTAATGCGGGCCTGTCAAGCAAACTTCAGCCCGGTCTTTGGTCTGTACGCGGACGCTGAAAATTTAATTAATCAAACCTTAAGCGAAGCGCGACAAAACAGGCCAGCTGATGTGGAATTCACCGATGAGGCTGGAGAGATCCATCGACTCTGGGTGATTACGGATCCCACGGCACTTAATACAGTAGTCAATTATATGGCCGATAAGCCGATCTTTATCGCTGATGGCCACCATCGTTACGAAACGGCGCTGAGCTACGCTGAGGAAATGCAGTCCCAAGGTTTAACCGGTTATGACACTGTATTAATGACCTTAGTAAACCTATATGATCCCGGTATGTTGATCCTGCCCACTCACCGCCTGGTGAAAAACATCCGCAATCTCGATTTTCCCCGACTCAAGGAACAGCTTAATACCTATTTTGATTTAAAAGCCTTTCCGATACCAACTGGCGAGGAAGAAAGTCAGCAGGTCATCGCTAACTTCTTTAAGCTGCTTGAGGAAAAAGGAAAGTCCGGCCACGCTTTTGGGATGTATTCACGGGACCGAGTATTGTATCTGCTGACCATGCGACCAGAATGCTCCCCCCAAGACCTGCTTGATCCTAAACACTCAGCAGCTTGGCGGAATCTGGATGTAGCAATTTTAGACAACTTAATCCTTGACCAAATGCTCGGAATCGGCAGTGAACAGCGGAAAAACCAGGACCACCTGACCTATACCCGAAGCGAGGAAGAGGCCTTAAATCAGGTTAATTCAGGAGTTGATCAGTTAGCCTTTTTCCTAAACCCAACCCAAGTGGAGGAGGTTACTGCGGTCGCTGCCGCCGGTGATAAGATGCCGCAAAAATCAACCTATTTTTATCCCAAGCTGATTACCGGCCTAGTGATCAACCCGCTGGGGAAATAAATATTTTAACAAATATCGGCGAGAAGATCCCCTCCTCAACACCGTAGGTGTAGGAAGGGGATGAATAGACGGCTGAGGATTAGCAGGCATCACTGTCCGAGCTCGCAGAGCGGATTTGATGCCTGCCCGAAGCGGTCTCGGTTCGTTCCCAGCTTAGTCTGCTAACTCAAAACACAAGCGTAATTTATAGATAATCACCAACAATTGTTGGCTCTTACTGAATGAATTGCCTATCTTTGACTAACCTTCGTGTCAGCTCCATACCTCTGCCACTATTTGCCTGCTAGCCTATCAACCGTTAAAAGACAAGCATTCAAGTTTATTCCTCCCCTTATTACCAATATTTAACCGATTGACGTCTTTTGCCGACAACCTTAGAATAACTTCCAGGTGGTCAGTTGCCAAAACAACTACGCCTATCAAACAAAATTATTTTAGAGGAGGGGTTCTCTTGTCACCAAAGCGCCTGTTGCCAAAAAGAAGACCTCCCAGAATCGTAGTTACCCTGCTCCTCAGCCTGGCATTGATCTTACCGGGGTCATTAGCCTTTGGAGCAAACAACTGCCAAGTAGCTCAGGGTGATACGCTGTGGAAAATCGCCAATCAATGCAATCTGAACATTAGTGATCTAATAAAAGCCAATCCGCAACTCCAGAACGCAAATCAACTTTGCGCCGGACAAGTTATCTGCCTGCCGGGAAACGATTCAACTAACTGTCAATCTAACTTCAAATACCGATTAACTCCGGGTAATCAATGCACAAATGGTAAAGCAAAGTCATGTCAACCTACGTTTAAATGGGTTCCGACTAAGCCGGCGCCCAGTCAACCGAAGCCAAGTGAACCGGCTCCAAGCCAACCAAAACCTAGCGAGCCGACTCCTAGCGAACCGGCACCCAGTGAACCAACACCTGGTGAACAGTCTAACATCAGTTCCTTTGAACAACAGGTGCTGGATTTAACTAATGCCGAAAGAGCGAAAGCTGGTCTGGCTCCCCTGAAGTTAAACACGGAACTGTCCCGGGTTGCTCGGATCAAATCAGAGGACATGCGGGATAAAAACTATTTTGATCACAACTCACCGACTTATGGTTCTCCATTTGATATGATGCGGAGTTTCGGGATTAAGTTTACCGCTGCTGGGGAAAACATTGCGGCTGGGCAAGCCACTCCTCAACAGGTAGTTCAAGGCTGGATGAACAGCCCGGGTCACCGGCAAAACATCCTGAACCCCAACTATAACCAGATCGGCATTGGTTACGCTGCTGGCGGATCGTACAAGCATTACTGGACCCAGATGTTCATCCGCGGCTAGTTAACAGTCACAACAATCACCGGTTTAATGTATTCTAAAGTAAAAAAGCAGGGGATTCCAGAGTTACGCTGGACCCCCTGTTTTTATTTGGGTTAAAGTTCCTGACTAGCTGAAGCAGCCGTTCGGTACATGGCCAGCACGTTTTCTGCTGGCCAGTCTGAGGAAAGGATGCCAGCACAGCTGCTCAGGATGAACCCACCGCCGGGGCTGCCCACCCGCAGGGTCTCCCGAGTGGCTGCCTCAACCTCTGCTACGGTTCCCTGCGGGAGGAGGTAATCACAATCGAGATTACCCATCAGGCAAAGTCGGGAACCATACTCAGCCTTAACTGTCGCCAGATTAACTCCGGCTGAAGGCTGCAGGGAGTGAATTCCGTTGAAACCCAGGTCCACCACCTCGGGCAGCAGGGAACGGACATCCCCATCACAATGCAGCAAAACCGGCACCCCGGCCTTTTTCGCTAACTCGACCATCTCTGCTAAAGCAGGCCAAAATACCTGCCGCAGGACCTTTATGTCTATCCAGGGACCTCGATTATAAGTCAGGTCTTCGGTGATCACTATCCCCTGGGCTCCGGCGTTAATGCACGCTTGCAGTAGATCTCCCAACCACTGTCCCGTCACTGCAGCTAATTGCTTTAATTCCAACTGGTTAGTTTCCGTAAACCGTAAAAAATCCAGAAACGAGGTTAACCCGGCCAGCAGGCTAAACGGTCCAGGCACCTGGCTGAAAATAAAAAAAGGGGTCTCCTGCGACCACCGCATAATCATGGCTAAATCCACTGTCTCCAACTGGGGGAAAGCGTAGTTCAGCAGTATCTTGATTCCGGAACAGACCGGTCTAACTACGCCGGTGGACGCCCCAACCTCAATTACTTCATTTCCCCAGAAATCCAGCCACCGCTGCCGACCGCGGGGGTCCGGCCTTAAATCCTGACGTGGCGGGAAATATGGGTTCGCAGCGGTAAGATCCATGTCCAATCCGACCAACACCGAGATCAGTTCTGCCATTTCTCGATCAGTCTGGTCCTTTGGCGATTCCGCTTTATTCGGATGGCTCATTATTCTTTGTTCCTTGAGCAACAACCCAAGCAACCGCTGCCGCAAACCCGGCTCAATCCCGAATTCCCCTTTGGGCACCTGGTCGGGTTGGCGGTGGGAGCAGGCAGCTAGCACCCTGGCTCGTTGGAGCGACAATGGGACATCGTTCCTTTCTTTGGAGAACAATATTCCTACTTAGAAATTCCGGCTTCTTTGACTCATAGCTAGATGGTTGCCCATCCCCGCTAGAGGAATCTTCACCGGAACAAATTCGGAAAATACATGGCATTTAAAAAAGCTTCTTGAAAATCAGGCCGGCCAGAAAGTTCGATATACCTGACTTCCCTGGCAATTCCGGCGGCCTGCTTCCGGGCTGAACGGGATAACAAGGCCAGTTTGGCCCCGGCTCCAGCGGCATTACCGACAGACTTGACCCGATCCAGAGGCATGGCCGGAATCAAGCCAATCACCATGGCACTTACCGGATTAATACAGCTGCCAAAAGCCCCGGCCAGGTAAACCTCGGTAATTTGGTCTTTGTTGATGGCCAGTTCTTTTTGTAAGACCTTAATTCCCGCGGCAATCGCGCCTTTGGCTAACTGCAGTTCACGAATATCCTCCTGGTTAATCGTAATCGGCCGACTGCTGCCCGATTCTTCGCCCCATACCAGGATAAATTCCCGACTGTTGTTATCCTTCACCACCCGACGGCGAATCGACTCCGGCAGTTCAGCCGGGAGTTCAGCCTGACTTAGAATCCGCCCGGTATGATCAATAATGCCTAACCGCAGCATTTCTGCTACCGCATCAATCAGCCCGGAGCCGGATATCCCCACTGGGAGAACTGACCCGATGACGGCGACTTTTACGTCTTCTTCAATTATCACTTTTTCAATCGCTCCCTCAGCTGCCCGCATGCCATGCTTAATTCGCGCTCCTTCGAAAGCCGGTCCGGCGGCGGTCGAACAGGCTAATAATTGCTGAGCGCTGCCGAGAATGATTTCGCCGTTAGTCCCAATGTCCACCGCCAGTTTAATATCCGAACTCTGATATAAACCAGTCGACAAGATTACCCCAACGGCATCCCCACCCACAAAGCCAGCGATGTTCGGGAGCAGATAAAGGTAGCTCGAATCACGCAGGCGAATGCCCAATTGGCGCGCTTTCACCTGCAGCGGCCGGGTAACTACTGGTACATACGGCCCCTGTCCCAAGTAGGTAGGGTCAAGTCCTAAAAACAGATGGTGGATAGCCGTATTTCCCACCACAACCGCTTCATAGATGTGGTTTCGGTCAACCTGAGCTATTTCTATTAACTCATCAATCATCTGGTTAACCGCCTCTAGCAGTCGGCTCTGTAATTTCTCAAGCTGCGATTTCCCTTGGCTGCCAAAAGAAATGCGAGAAATAACGTCAGCCCCAAAAGAACGCTGCGGATTGGTGCGGCTGGTTACGGCCAGTTGTTCCCCGGTTGCCAGATCAATTAAACCGCCAACCATCGTCGTGGTGCCGATGTCTAAGGCTATCCCATAGCTGCTGGCAGTGGTATCGCCGGCTTCAACGGCAATCAGCTTACTGTCATAAAGAACCGCTGTAACCTGATAATTATTGACCCTTAATACCCGGGGGAGTTCCTGCAAAACCGCTCCATCTAATTGCAGTCCCCGTTCCATCTGATCCGGTCGAGGCAAAAAGCCTTTTTCTACCAGGCCTCGTTCCATTCGTTCCCAGTCACCCAGACGGTCCTCCAGCGTCGGCTCCGGCAGCACCAAAAACACTTTGCGGACTAGTGGACACAAGGGAAATTTACTGCCATTTCCAGTACTCGTTATATCAATTGTTTTCCGTAATACTTCCCGAAACTCAGGGGATATTTTCACCTGGACATCCTCTTGTAAAACCACTTGACAGGCTAAGCGGTAGCCCTGCTGGATCTCTTCCAAACTGAGGTGCTGCCACTCAGCCGCGTAGAGTTCGAGGTGACCGGCAGATTCAACACTGCCGGAAGTCGAAGCAGCCAGAGCGCCCATGACTTGAACCTTGCATTTGCCACAAACCCCATGCCCGGCACAAGGCGTTTCCAGGGCAAACCCGGCCATCAGTAAAGCCTCACTAAGCATTTCTCCCTGAGGAACCCATATTTCTCTGTTTTCTGGTAACAAAGTAACCTTGATTTTATTCATTAACGCCAGCACGGACCCACCCTTCTACCGTTTTAAAAATCGGGCTTCTACATTAACATCGCTGACCACGGCAATCAGTGCCTCTATCTATATTTAGCCATGTGTTCTAACTTTATTAATTAAACATTGGTAAATCTTTTAATTAAACGGATACTTTTACCGAATATATTTCTTACACCAGGGAATACTAAGTTCGGTTATGCGAAAAGTGCGAGTTACTATTTTGAGTTACTATTTAGAAAAGGAGGTAAATGCTTCTTGCCAAACTTAGTAGTGAGTACTTTCGATACCCGTGACAAAGCCGAACAGGCGGTTAATGAACTGCGCCAGAAAGGCTTCGATAACGAGATATCGATTGTCGCTAAAGATGAAGTTGCTCGGGGCCATGCCAATCGAGCAGGCGTTCAAGGCCGCCGCGATATGGAATTTGGCAATGATTCTGTATCTGACGGTGCCACTACTGGAGGAGTACTCGGCGGTCTGGCTGGATTAGCGGCTGGGGTAGGTGCTCTGGCTATTCCGGGACTAGGTCCTCTTTTTGCTGCCGGGCCAATTGCCGGTCTTTTAAGCGGAGCGGCGACCGGTGGTATTGCTGGTAGTTTAATTGACTGGGGGATTCCCGAAACTGAAA
This sequence comes from Syntrophomonadaceae bacterium, assembly GCA_012512295.1. GTDB lineage: Bacteria > Bacillota > Ch66 > Ch66 > Ch109 > JAAZDI01. Next base: position 1,108 of record JAAZDI010000351.1, on the reverse strand, counting down.
GCCGCCAACTGGAACAAGATATTCGTTCCGGTAAAATAATGGTCTCGGTTCAATCTGACCCAAGCAAAGTAAACGAAGCTGCCTCGATCCTCCGAAAATACGGGGCCAATAGCGTTAATACTCACTAAACAGGTTAATTCATAGGAGTCCTTCCATTATAGAAGGACTCCTAAAAACTAATATATAATTAATTACATGAAGAATTCCTAAAGTGGCGATACTCCTCTTTGCGTAGCAGATATGCCTGATAGCGCGGACATTCATCCCGGTCAAGACACCGGTAACACTTACGCTTGGGCGGCCGATCCGCTCCATTGTTTATGTAGTAAGTCACAATAGCCTGCCACTTTTCGCAGGACGGTTGTTCGGGCAAATGATCAATTTGCAGATGTCGCACAATGTGTCCTTCCTGCAACCAATCTTTTAATTTTATCTCCAGGTTGGCCAAGGTTGAATCGCCAATAACCTTAATGTGCCGACGGCCAAATCTGGTCAAATCACTAACCGACTGATTAGTTGGATCATTTTGTTTTTCATTAATCATCTTCCGTCCCCCAACCTGCTACAAATTGTGACAATAACTGCTTTCTGGAATGATATAATTCGACGTCGCTAGGACCATTCCTTCTCGTTTTTGATTACCATCAGGATTTTTTCACTTCTCACCAGCTAGAACGCCTTCACCTTTAAACTATCCTTATTTTTAACCAGGAGCGACATTTTCCTGGAAAATTTGAGGGTAACACTATCCCGAAATGAGCTCACCCCCAAAAAAACATTTTGCTGCTTCAGCTCTGCCCACCAAAAAGTCTCCTTGACAACATTTTTGCCATATGCTAATCTATATTGGCGTTAAGCACTGAATCAGATGAGTAAACTGGATGATTACGGGCACAAAAGCCGAAAGGCTGTGTTCGAGGAAAGTCGGAGCTCCACAGGGCAGGGTGCTGGGTAACGCCCAGTGAGGGTGACCTTAAGGCAAGTGCCACAGAAACAAACCGCCGGTTTACACCGGTAAGGGTGGAAAGGTGAGGTAAGAGCTCACCAGCAGTCAGGCGACTGGCTGGCTCGGTAAACCCCACCCGGAGCAAGACCGAATAGAGAAGCG
>JAAZDI010000350.1 GCA_012512295.1 Syntrophomonadaceae bacterium | reverse complement strand
GTTCCGGGGTGGAAGTAACGCTGGTGGACGACTTGCTGCTAGCCTGTCCGGAGCCCACTAAAATCCTGATATGCAATTTTGATGAAACTAAGCTTGACCAGTTGGCGGCTGTTCTTCAGGCTGGTTTTGGGCAGGAGCTATACATCACTAAATCCAAGCCCTACTATCTAGAAGTCCTTCATCCAGAAGCGACGAAAGGCCAGGCCCTAAAGAGAGTAGCCGATTACTTTCAGATCCCTCGGGAGTCGGTGATAGCCATCGGCGACAGTTTTAATGACCTGGATATGATTCAGTTTGCTGGTTTAGGAGTAGTAATGGGCAATGCCCGGGAAGAGATTAAGCGTTTCGCGGATTATATTACCGAGACTAATGAGGACGATGGTGTGGCTGAGGTCCTGGAACGCTTTGTACTCACCCAAACCATCCGGAACACGGGGACCGGGTAATACTGCCAATTACTTCGGGTAGGCGTTGCACACACGCTCAGGGGGAAGCAATGACGACCAGTAATACTGCCAATTACTTCAGGTAGACACCTGCCAGCCAAACCTTCCGGAACATGGGCACTGGTTAGGTGCCCCGAATAGTAATTAGAAAATTAAAAATGTTTAATGCTTTTTAATGCTTTTTAATGCTTGTATTTTAAGCGGTCATCAGGCTAAACTGAAAATGACAACAAATGATGCAGGTTGTCATTTATTGACCTTTGTTTCGCGGAGGCAATCATAACTTTTATCATCAGGATGCAAAATGGCTTTGATGCAAAATGGATTCTCAAAGGGGGGGGACTATGGCAGCCGAGGTTTATTTCGTGGATATGCGAGCCCGTTCCGGGCAAAACCTGCTGGACAAACTGGGACGTTTATTTGAGCGGGCCGGATTTAATGAATTGATTGAGCCCAAGGATTTTGTGGCCCTGAAGCTTCATTTTGGCGAAAGGGGCAACTTAGCTCATATCCGGCCGCAGTTCCTGCGCCGGTTGGTTGACCGTGTAAAGGCTAGGGGAGGACGGCCATTTTTAACAGACACCAATACCCTGTACGTGGGGAGTCGGGCGAATGCGGTTGACCACCTGGAAACTGCGATTGAAAACGGGTTTGATTATGCGGTGGTTGGGGCACCCCTGATAATTGCGGATGGTTTGAATGGGAAAGACTACATAAGTGTGGACATAGGTCAGCGGCATTTTGAGAATGTTAAGATCGGAAGCGCCCTATATCACGCGGATGTCCTGCTGGCGATAACTCACTTTAAGGGCCATGAGATTACCGGGTTTGGCGGGGTCATCAAGAATTTGGGTATGGGTTCCGGGTCGCGCAGCGGAAAACAAATGATGCACTCAGATGTGCTGCCCAAGGTAAAAGAGGAAAAGTGCATTGGCTGCGAGAAATGTGTGGAATGGTGTCCAGCCCAGGCGATAACTGTCTTGGAAGTTGAAGGCCGGGAAGTTGTGGTGGATCAGGATCTGGCTAGGGGCGAGTCGGAGAAGGTAGTCACGGATGAATCAGGGAAGGGAGCCGTAGATCACTCCAACCGCAAGCCAAAGAAAAAACCGACCAAAAAGGCCATTATTGATCGAGATAAATGTATTGGCTGCGGGGAATGCTCGGTTACCTGTACGACTCAGGCGATCAGGATCAGCTGGAAAACCACACCCCAAACGCTGCAGGAGAAGATGGTTGAATATGCCCTGGGAGTCCTTAAAAACAAGGCTGGCAAGGCTGGCTTCATCAGCTTTTTAAGTAACATCAGTCCGGACTGCGACTGTTTTGGCTGGAATGATTTGCCGATTGTCCCTGACATCGGGATTCTAGCCTCGCGTGACCCGGTCGCCATTGACCAGGCAGCGGTTGATCTGGTCAACCAGCAGACGGTATTGGCTGGTTCCGTGATTGGTGGTCTGCCTAAAGGAGAGGATTATTTCCGAGCGGTGCATCCGGATGTAGACTGGACTCCTCAACTGGCCTACGGAGAGGAAATCGGTCTGGGCAGCCGGCAGTACCGGCTGATTCGAATCTGAGTTGCTTGTGTTTTTACTCGGTCAGCAGGCTAGACTGGGAACGAACCTCGTCGGCTTCGGGCAGGCATCAAACTCGCCTTTCAGGCTCAAACAGTGATGCCTGCTGATCCTCAGCCGCCTCGGTTCTCTGATGTAAATCGCCAATCGCTGACCTACGTAAAAACACGGCGCGTCGGATTTCATGTGTTATTAAGTTGCTTGTGTTTTTACTCGGTCAGCAGGCTAGACTGGGAACGGATTAAATATGATGTAAAGCGTCAATTGCTGCCCTACGTAAAAACACGGCGCGATGAAACAGTGGTTTAATGCGTGGAAGCACCAAGACGGTTCCCTTGTTTCCGAGGGAGTAAGAAAACCGTTCCTAGGCTTCCTCGGAAAGGGGTATTGCGGTGGGTTTGAATAATACGGTGACTAATCCCTTGGCCCTGGGAGTAGACCTTGGGGGGACCAAAATTGAGCTGGTTTTAGCGGACCGGGAGGGTCGAATAATTGCGCAGCAGGTGGTGCGTACTGAGGCTGAGCGGGGAATGGAAGCGGTTCTCGCCAATCTTTATGAAGGAATCAAGCTGCTCCTCGGCCAGGTAGTGACCCCGGCTGGACCGCCGGCTAAGGATGACCTGGCAACGTTGCTTCAGGTCCTGCAGGAGCAGGGACATGAGGTGATTGGGCTGGGTTTAGGTGTAGCGGCGGTCTTATCTTC
>JAAZDI010000031.1 GCA_012512295.1 Syntrophomonadaceae bacterium | reverse complement strand
GAGATTTCTATATCCCTAAACAATACATTGATAAGGCTGCTGTGTTAAGCCGTTTAAACCAAGTGGTAGTAGTAGATAGAAATCAACAAAACCAAGCTGCTTTTGAAACGCGGGAAAACGGGCTGGACCTTATCTCTTATACTTTGTCCACGACCGGGTTAGCAGGCGATGGCTCCTTTGAAACCCCCCTTGGCAGTTATAAGGTTATCAATAAGGTAGACCGGTTTGAATATCTCCAAAAAAACACGTCAGATGTGGCTGGTTATGCGCCTTTTGCCATTCGGTTCACCGGCGGGGCTTATATTCACGGCGTACCGGTAGAATATGAAGAAAAGAATGGAGAGAAGGTAGACCCGGGATCGAAAGAATATCTCCATACAATTGGGACGTTTCCCCGTTCCCATATGTGTGTACGGAATTTTACCAGCCATGCTGAATTCCTCTATAACTGGATGGATGGGCAAAATGGCGCGGTCATAGTGATTGAGTGAGAAAAAAATGTTTGTATATGGAAAATAAAGACGAAGTGCTTGCACCAACTCTTTCACTCCTAACTGCGTAAAAGGCTAGTGGAGTTATTTGCCACAATAGATAATATTGAATATAATTAAGGTTAGCACTAGTTCGAACCTAACTTTTTTTCATAAACAGTATAAGTGTACTTTCTGATTATTAAGTTAGTGCAACTAAGGCTTCCGCCAGTGCAAAGGCTTGGCGTAAGCCAAGTTTTCTTTATCAGGGTTTGGAATGTTTCAGTTTAGGAACTGAAGCTGTGTCGAGCATATTTATAGGGGGGGCAAGATGAGTAAATACGAAGCCGTTATCGGTTTAGAGGTTCACGTGGAGTTAAAGACTGACACGAAATTATTTTGCGGTTGTTCGACGGAATTCGGAAAGGAGCCAAATACCCAGGTGTGTCCAGTCTGCCTGGGGCTGCCTGGTAGTACCGGTATCTTAAATAAAAAAGCGGTCGAGTTAGCTACTAAAGCCGGATTAGCCTTAAACTGTGCAATAGGTACTTATACCTGGTTTGATCGAAAAAACTATTATTATCCTGACTTACCTAAGGGCTATCAGATCTCCCAATTCTTTCGGCCTATCGCTTATCAGGGATATCTTGATATCGAGGTAAATGGCCAGAGCAAACGAATTAATATTACCAGGGTTCATATAGAAGAGGATCCCGGCAAACTAGTCCATTCGGGTGGCTCGATTACTAATTCTCACTATTCTTTTGTGGATTACAACCGGTCCGGGATGCCCCTTATCGAAATCGTCTCTGAACCGGATATAAGCTCCGGCGAGGAAGCTAAAGCCTACCTGGAAAAGCTAAAGGCTAACTTAGAATACGCCGGTGTTTCCGATGTAAAGATGGAACAAGGTTCGTTACGCTGTGATGCCAACGTCTCGGTTCGTCCGGTTGGAACTACTACCTTGGGCGTAAAAACAGAAATCAAGAATATGAACTCCTTCCGGGCGGTGCAAAGAGCAATTGAGTATGAAGTGGAAAGACAGATAGATATTTTGGAGGACGGAGGAAGGGTTATCCCGGAAACTCGCGGCTGGGATGAAAACAAAGGAATTACCGTGTTCATGCGTAATAAGGAAAACCCTGATTATCGGTGTTTTATTGAGCCTGAATTAACCCCCATTCAGCTAACCGAAGAGTGGATTGAAGAGGTCCGAGCCTCCATCCCGGAATTACCTGACGCGCGTAGGAAACGCTTAGTTGAGGAGCATGGCCTGCCAGACTACGATGCTGGTGTAATTACCAGTTCTTTGGCTTTAGCAGAGTTCTTTGACGCTACGCTGAAAAAATACCCTGATGCAAAAACAATCAGCAACTGGATCATGGGTGAACTTTTAAGGCTGTTAAATGCTCATAATATGGAACTAAATGAGGCGAAGATTACCCCTGATGGCCTGGCTGCTCTATTGAAGTTGATTGAAAAAGGCTCCATCAGTAATAAGATGGGCAAAGAGGTATTTGAGATAATGTTTAAAGAGGGCAAGGATCCAGACCAAATTGTTAAAGAAAAAGGCTTGTCTCAGATATCTGACGAGGGGCAGTTGGCCCAGATTATTGCTGAAGTTATCGCTAAGAATCCTAAGTCAGTCCAGGATTATCAGAGTGGTAAGAAGCAGGCTATCGGCTTTTTAGTCGGTCAAGTAATGAAAGCCACTAAAGGGCAGGCAAATCCCGGTGTGGTTAATACCATGCTTCAAGAAAGGCTAGCTAAATAAGTTTAGCACTTGCATATGTCCCAAAATCAATCAGGATGACTTATGTCTGCTATTCTCATAGGTGGTTGTGATCTTGGACATGGGTGGTTAACATGAAAGTGAGAAACGCCTCTGGTGCTTCTGTTGGTACAGCAGGACACCAAATGGAGGCGTTTTTTTATTTGCGGCTGAGATGAAACAGTCTATTAAATAATAAATGACTTGAAACTTCCTAACACCTGTAATACAATTATTACAGGTGTTAGGATCCTGTTTGGCGTGGATATACACCTGTCGGCAAAATCTAATTTGTTGGCATATTTCAGATTAATGTTGGACGGAGGATATAACGGGGAAATAAGTATGTATTGCGCGTTGGAACGCCAGTGGTGCCAGGCGTAGTCTCCAATACAAATGTCATTGAAAAGGGGGAATAGGAAATAAATGACAACCACAATTTAGAACCAAAGTCACCTACCGGAGATGAATTGCTCAAAATACTGGAAGCATTGGCCAATCCCCATCGGTTAAGAATTATTGCGCTGCTGACTGGCCGGCGGATCCATGTAAGTCAACTTGCTCGTGAGGTTATGATCAGTAGGCCGTTGCTCTACATGCACTTGAAACGCTTAGAAAAGGCCGGATTGGTGACGAGCAAACTGGAGTTGTCTGAGGACGGCAAAGCCATGAACTATTACGAAGTAAAACCGTTTGCCCTTTACTTAAACCCGGAAAGTATTACCGAAGCAGTAAAAACACTGACTCTTACTAAACCCGGTGATCCCGCAGCAGATACTAACCATGAAAAGGGGGGTAATGAATGAATTATCTTCAAGTAGAGTTTATAGAAAAGGGTTTTGTCCTGGCTGTATTAACTTTATTTACCATTATATTTG
>JAAZDI010000349.1 GCA_012512295.1 Syntrophomonadaceae bacterium | reverse complement strand
TGTATATCTCTTCCAACAGATAAAGCGACTTCCTACCTTCTCGTCCATCACTGCTAGGGCATTCACCACTTAAAATAGAATTTATGGTATTCCGATAATACCCGCTATGCCCAAACCCGTAGACCGAGGTTGGATTTGTATTCGCCTGCTCTACCTCTTGATCATATGCCTGCTGATCCGCAAATTCCCAATGTTCAATGCGATTCATGGCCATGCCGCCTACGCGGACCGTTCCTTTCTCCCCCAGCAGAGTAATGGACCCTTCCAGGTTCTTCGGATAGGTCAGCATGGTAACGTTGATACTGCCAATCGCCCCGTTCTGAAAACGGATTATAGCTGAACCGGTATCTTCGGCTTCAATGTTCCGGGCCAGGGTGGCAGTAATTGATTTTACTTCTTCTATCGGTCCGCCAAACCACTGCACCATATCTACATAGTGCGAAGCCTGGTTCATAAAGGCTCCACCATCCAATGCCCAGGTGCCTCGCCAAGGGGCCATGTCGTAATAGTCCTGGGGACGAGTCCAGAAAACGTTGGAGGTGATCATATATAGCTTGCCAAAACGGCCTTCTTCGAAGGCTCTCCGCACCAGTTGAATAGCCGGGTTGAGCCGATTTTGTAATACCACAAAGAGTTTGACCCCGGCTTGGTCGCAGGCTTCAATTAGTTTATCCGCCTCAGCCAGCCGGCAGCCCATGGGTTTTTCGGTTAGCACGTGCTTGCCGGCTCTTGCTGCCATTATACCATGCTCCGGGTGCAAGCCGGAAGGGGTGCAGATGGAGATTAAATCCAGGTCGTCTCGCTGCAGCATTTCTTCATATTTCGTCGTCCAGTAAGGGATCTCATATTTTTCCGCTGCTTCCCGAACCCTTTCTTCGATAATGTCACAACAGGCGATACACCTGGCATCCGGCTGAGCGGCGATGGCTTCAAAGTGGTTTTTGGATATGCGGCCGCAGCCAATGAGTCCAATTCTAAGCATCCTAGAGTGAGGCGTGAGGTGTGAGGCGTGAGGAGTTTATATCTGTAGTTCTCCATCACTTTCCACTACCCGTTTCCTCAATCACTTCCTTCCGTTAGGCGTGAGGTGAATAGGCTACACCTTACTCCTTACTTTCTTCAACAATCCCCCGATTAGGGCAAACACCTTGTTTATTTGTATGAATACCTCGTCACAACTCACGCCTCACCATCTACAACAATTCTACATTTTCTCTATTCGCGACATCCTTCATCGCATTTTTGGTATCGAATATGTATTTGGCGTTTTGTTGGACGAAATTGTAATCTATGCCCTGAGTATGGTTGGTGGTGATGACCACAAGGTCCGCTTCCTGTATTTTTTCAGCGGTTAGCTCGGGCAGGCCTTTTCTAATCCGGCCTTTTTCGTTGTATTCGCCTATAAAGGGGTCGTAGTATTCTATTTCGGAGCCGACTTTTTCAAACTCTTTGATTACCCGTAAAGCCGGGCTTTCTCGGTAGTCATCAATGTCCCCTTTGTAAGCTACCCCTAAGATCAGGACTTTGGCCCCGTTCAGGGCTTTTCTGAAACGATTCAGGATTCTACCAGCCCGTTCAACAGTATATTCGGGCATCCGGTCGTTGACCATCATGGAGGCTTCGATCATGGAGGTATGGAAACCATACTCCCTGGCCTTCCAGGATAGATAGTAAGGGTCCAAGGGAATGCAATGACCACCCACGCCGGGACCGGGATAGAAGGGAGTGAAGCCAAAGGGCTTGGTTTTGGCAGCTTCGATGACTTCCCAGATATTTATGTTCATCTTATGACAGAGTATAGCCAGTTCATTGATCAAACCTATATTTACATTACGGTAGGTGTTTTCTAATATTTTTTCCATTTCCGCTACTCTGGGAGATGAGGCTTCAAAAATGTCTCCTTCGAGCACGTTTCGATACATCGCCGCAATCACTTCTGTGGCATCCTTACCCACCCCACCAACAACTTTCGGGGTGTTTTTGGTTTTATAAAGGATATTCCCCGGATCTACCCGCTCAGGGGAGAAGGCCAGATAAAAATCCTCGCCGCATTTCAGTCCGGAGCCCTGTTCGAGAAGGGGCAGAATTAATTCTTCGGTGGTACCGGGATAGGTAGTGGATTCTAAGACCACCATGCTTCCCCGGCGCAGATATTTGGCCACAGCGATAGTGGAATCACGGACATAGCTAATATCCGGCTGCTGGTATGCATCGAGTGGTGTCGGGACAGCGATTGCGATGAAGTCTACATCTTTAATGAAGGAAAAATCTTTGGTCGCGGATAACATGCCTTTTTCAACCAGTTCTTTTAATTCACTATCAACCACATCCCCAATGTAGTTGATCCCCTGGTTGAGCATCTCAACTTTACGGTCCTGAATATCAAAGCCAATCGTTTTATAGCCGGCTTTAGCCTTCTCCACCGCCAGAGGCAGACCGACATAACCTAAACCGACTACCCCGACCACGATTTCCCGCTGGTTTATTTTTCTGAGTAAGGTTTCTTTCAACGACACCCTTCTAATTCCTCCTTAGTTTGTGCGGCGTATTCTTCTCACTCCTCATTCAGCACGCCCAACTCCTCACTCCACCTATATCTTTCCGAGCAGGCCGGGCACTGGGTATGTCCGGTGGCGTCAAAGGTCAGCCTCTCTCCGCATTTGCACACATAGCCGATGATCCGGGCTGGGTTGCCCACCAGCAGCGCAAAATCAGGGACATCTTTGGTCACTACCGCGCCGGCCCCGATCAGGGCATAACGGCCGATGGTATTACCGCAGATGATGGTGGCGTTGGCCCCGATACTGGCTCCCTTCTTGATCAGCGTTGGGCGGTACTCATCTTTGCGGCTGATAAAACTGCGGGGATTTAGCACATTGGTAAAGACGCAGGATGGGCCTAAAAAGACATCGTCTTCGCAGATCACCCCGCTGTAGACCGAGACATTATTCTGTATTTTCACGCCATTTCCCAGGATCACGTCCGGGGAAATGACCACGTTTTGCCCGATGTTACAGTTCGCCCCGATTTTAGCGTGCTGCATGATGTGGCAAAAGTGCCAGATTTTGGTACCCGGGCCAATCTGACAGGGTTCATCAATATAACTGGTGGCATGGACACAATAGTCCTTATCCGTCATTTAGATGGCCTCCTTCAGGGCGGCTACGATATAGGCTTGTTCCGCCGGTGTTAGTTCCGGGAAGCAGGGTATAGCAAAGGTCCGCTGGCAAAGGTATTCGGCGACTGGTAGATCACCAGTTTGGTAGTTTAAATATCGATAGGCTTTCTGCCGATGCAGGGGTACCGGGTAATAGATACCGGTGGCGATTCCTTTGTCAGCCAAATGCCGCACTACCTGCGCCCGGTTTTCCGCCTGGAGCACATAGAGATGGTAGACCGACTCGGTGTTCTCTGGCGGAGTCGGAGTAACATAGGTTGTTTCAGCCAGTTGCCGGTTGTAAAACGCGGCAATTGTCTGCCGAGCCTGGTTATATCGGTCCAACTGCCGCAGCTTTATCCGCAGGATGGCTGCTTGCACTTCATCCAGGCGGGAGTTGTGTCCGATCAGGTAGTTATAGTATTTACGGGGGTCGTACACGGTGCTGTCGCCGGCCGCTTCTTCCAACTCTTCTTCATCAGTGGCGTAAAGGAGGTTATAAGCCAGCCGACCCCCTTCGCCGCTGCCGTGGACCCTGAGGGCGCGACAAATTGCCGCCAAACGATCATCGTTGGTGGTGATCATCCCGCCGTCTCCGGCACCGCCTAAGTTTTTGGTCGGGAAGAAGGAGAAGACACCAATATCACCCAAACCGCCAACTCTTTCGCCCCGGTATCTGGCCCCGACGGCCTGACAAGCGTCTTCAATCACTGCCAAACCATATTTCTTAGCAATTTCATTTATCTTCGCCATCTCCGCCGGTTGACCGAAGATGTGCACCGGCATAATGGCTCGGGTGTTTTCGGTAATGGCGGCTTCAATGAGGTTTTCATCCAGGTTATAGGTATCCGGGCGCACATCGACAAAAACTGGCCGGGCCCCTACGGACGAAATACTCTCCGCGGTCGCGAAGAAAGTGAAAGGAGTGGTGATGACCTCATCACCAGGGCCAATATTTAACGCTTTCAGGGAGATGACCAAACCGTCCGTCCCGTTGCCGACGGAAATGGCATGTTTGACGCCGCAGTAAGCGGCGAATTCTTCTTCAAAGGCTTTAACGTTAGCCCCCATGATGTAGGCACCGGAGGCCAAGATGGAGCACACTGCTGCTTCAGCTTCGGCTTGAATGGCGGTGTACTGGCGTTTTAGGTCTAGTAGAGGTATTGGCATTTGTTTGGCTCCTTAGTTGTTGGTGAGGGGTGAGGCGTTAGGTGTGAGGAGTTAAGGGATAAGACTTCACGGCTTTTACCCTACCCTAACTCGTCAGTCCCCACAACAGGCGGTATTTATCCTTGTTCTAATCGTTTAATAATTTGTTTAGCTTCTTATCAAAAGTATAGACTTCATAATTCTTTACTTTATGATAAGCATAAAGAAGTGTGTCCACAAAATCTAATTTTCTTGATCCGTAGAGATTTAACGCTTCATTTAACACCTCAAGATCATCGGCTTCTATGTTTCCGTACTCAAAAAGTGCTTTCAAGGCATCGCTTATCTCATCGTTTTTCACTTTATATACTTTTTCAAGCACGTATACAATTTCAGCTATCACTTCATTTGGGACAAATACTTCATTGTTTTCTAAGATCTCCAAAGCTTTTACCGCTAACTCTTCTGTATCATTTAGAAGATATCTTAAAATAATATTAGCATCAACTATTTTCATACTCATCTAACACCGCCTTTGCCCAGGCACCGTTTTCTAAATCTTGCAGATCTTTATTCTTATACCTTTCCAATAATCCTCTAGCTCTTTTTGGCTTCTGGGCTAAGTTGTCTTCCTCATTCACGTTGTCATAAGGGAATACTAGTATCTCTACTTTTTTATTTCTTAGGTTTTCGGGTAAATCAATAATTCTTGCCAATATATTGCTATTAGCCACTTTTCTCACAAAGTTCATCATTATCCGCCTCCTTACTCGCGGAAAATTATTCCATCATTAATTCGCTATCGGCAACTATAAATATAGATATTCTCGTCATCCAAACTATAGATTAGCCTGTGTTCGCTGGTTATGCGTCTGCTCCACAAGCCACTGAGTTCATTTTTCAGAGGTTCGGGTTTACCCAGGCCCGCATTGCCATTCCTATCAATATCTTTTATGAGTTCATTGATTTTCTTTAAGACCTTTTTATCATTAGCTTGCCAGTATAAATAGTGTCGCCAGGAAATATCAGAGAAAATCTTATTCATCCTCAATTAGCTCCCGAATCTTTGATTGTCCTCTTTTAATTTGGGCAATAGATTCCAGCAGTTCCTTATAAGACTCGGGATTACTTCTGATGAAAAGATTTTCCATCAGATTGTTGTATTCCGCCTCCGACATTATTACCACATTTCCACCCTGTTTGCGGGTGACAATGATTGTTTCCAAGTCATTGTTGGCTATATCACAGTACTCCTTAAATTTTTGCCTTGCGTTAGTATAGTTTGTTGCCAGCATCACCAAGCACCTCCCAAAGTACAATATCCTGTACAGCCATTGTATGATTATTATATGGAAATGTCAATTTCAATTAGCCGAGGGGGATTTGTTCAGCCGGGGAAACTTCCAGCTACCCGATCTGACTCCTCCCCGAGCGTTGAAACTCGGGCACCATTTCCTTGAGCATGGCGATGACTTCTTTTTTGCTCAGGTTTATCCCGCGCTGCAGTTTATTAAACAGGATATTTTCTACTTTGTCAAAATCTATGCTATTGGCGCGGGCGATGAAGATCCGTTCGTGGGCTGTGGCATCGGTTCCTTCTTCGGTGGTGAGCAGCTCTTCGAACAGCTTCTCCCCGGGGCGAACGCCCTTGAACCGAATCTCAATATCTTCATCCGGCCTTAAGCCGGATAGCCGGATCAGGTCGCGGGCCAGATCGACAATCTTCACCGGTTCGCCCATATCCAGGACAAATATCTCGCCACCCCGGGCCAGGGCCCCGGCCTGGATCACTAACTGAACCGCCTCCGGGATGGTCATAAAGTAACGCTTCATCTCCGGGTGGGTAACGGTAACCGGGCCACCGCGGGCAATCTGCTTCTTAAACAGCGGTACCACACTCCCCCGGCTGCCCAGGACATTGCCAAAGCGGACCGCGGCAAAGCGGGTCTGGCTGTTCTTCCCGACGTGTTGAATCACCATTTCCGCAATCCGTTTGGTGGCCCCCATCACGCTGGTGGGGTTGACAGCCTTGTCAGTGGAAATGAGGATAAACGTCTCCGCCCCAAAGCGGTCCGCGGCTTCCGCAACGATCCGGGTACCAATCACATTGTTTTTGACCGCTTCATCCGGGTTGTGTTCCATCATTGGCACATGCTTATGGGCTGCGGCATGAAAGACAACCTGAGGCCGGTACGTGTCAAAGACCAGATTGATTTTCGCGGCGTCCTTTATGTCGGCCAGGCAGGGTACCAGGTTGATTCCCGGGTGCTGGTCCCCCAGCTCTAAGTCTATCTCATAAAGGTTATTCTCCGAATTCTCCAGGAGGATTAACTGCCTGGGCCGAAAACGGCAGATTTGCCGGCAGAGTTCAGAGCCGATGGAGCCGCCGGCCCCGGTCACCAGGACTACCTTATCATTCAGGTAACGGGCGATTTCTTCCAGGTTTAAGCGGACCGGGTCTCGGTGCAACAGGTCTTCCAGTTCTACATCCCGAATCTTACTGACATTGACCCGGCCGTCAATGATCTCGTAGACCCCGGGGAGGATTTTCAGTTTCGCCGGGGTGGTCCGGCAGATGTCCAAGATCTCGCGCACTGTGGCTGCCGAAACCGAGGGCATGGCGATGATTATGTTTTCGATTCGATGTTTATGTACAAGTGCCGGGATGTCTTCGCGGGTCCCTAATACCTTTAATCCGTACAGGTAGAGGAGCTGCTTGGCCGGGTCATCATCGACAAAGCCGACGGGAACCAGGTTCACCCCATTGCCGTGGTTTAAAAGCTCCCGGGCGACCATAGCCCCGGCATCGCCGGCTCCGACAATCAAAGCGCGATGCGTTTGGCTGGGACTTGACCGCCACAGGTAGTGACGAACCACCCGCCAGCCTAGCCGGGAGGCACCAATCAGGGAAATTACCAGAATCCAGTTGATAATATGGATGCTGCGCGGTAGAATCCGCCAGTCCATTATGAATACCACACTGCAGAAGGCTATAGAACCGACCGAAGTGGCAACGACGACTGAAACCAACTCTCGAATACTGGCGTACGCCCACATCCGGTTATACAGCCGACAGCAATAAAAAGACAAAAGATAAAACGGAATCACAAAGGGTAATAGGCCGCGAACAGTAGTCAGGTATCTTTGGTCAATTACCCCGTCAAATCTGAGCCATAAGGCTAGGTGAATGGCTAATACTACTAGGAAAGTATCCAGCAGCATTAAAGCTACCGCCCGTCTGCCAATTCTCATTTCCTTCACTCCTTCGATACTTAAAGAGAGTCAGCTAATCAAACTAGTAATAGACACAAGAAATCCAAGCACCTTTACTACTTAGGTCCTGGATTTCATCCTCCCTAAGGCAACCCGGCGACCATAGACAACTCCTTAGGCCCGTGGCTTTGCGTCCCCATCTTTCGAAGGGTTTGCCCTTAAGTACTCTATGCGGTTATCCGGCACCGACTGCTGAGTTCACTTAAACCCCATTACTTGTTTAACCCATTTCTGGCCGGCATTCAGTAACCGGCGACACAATGCCGGAGAATAAGACAGAACTTCATCAGGAAATGCCTGAGCATGACAGGTATTGTTGAAAAACCCTTCTATATCTGCTAACGCCATATTGCTCTTTATATTATCAGCTGTAGCCAACCGGTGACCGGCTTCTTGGCCAAGCAGCTCGGTTATTTTGGCTGTGGCTGCTTTGAGGGTCGGGGTCCGGTGCTGGCTGGAGTGGGCATCTGATCCCAGTCCATGTACGACTCCCGCCCGTAAAAGCTCTTGCGATATTTGCCGGGTATTTTTCCCAAAACGTCCCAGGAGGCTATCAGCCGTCAGCTGGACCAGCACTCCCCGCTTGACTTGGTCTAACACCCAAGCCGGGTTATTTGCGATAACCCGGTTTCTTTCCGGATGCGCCAGGACCGGCGTAATCCCCATCAGCTGCAGCTCAAATAGTAAGGATTCAGTATAGATCGGTACTTCATTCGCCGGCAGTTCTACCAGGAGGTATTGGCCTTCATCATTCAGGGTAAGCAGCCTGTTGGCTTGAAACAAACGGGGGATGTCCGGGCACAAGGCAACCTCCATCCCGGGGATCACCCGGATCGGCAGACTTTGCCGCTGGGCATATTGGTTTAAACGTTCTACCCCAGCTTTGATTTCCGCCGGGGTCGGCGTAAACCAGCCCTCCAAAAAATGAGGCGTAGCCGCCAAGACATTTATCCCATCTTTAGCCGCAATCTCCAGCATTTGATAGGCTTCGGCCCAGGAAGCTGCTCCATCATCGATCTGAGGCAGGATATGTGTATGTAAATCAAACATTTTCTCACCTTATAAGGAAAGATCCTTCACTTTGTTCAGAATGACAAGAATGGTTCCTAGTCCTCGTCGAAACCGCTGGCTCGTTTCTGCCGCCACCGCTGAAAAGGCGAGCCAAGTGACCGCTCCAGCATAGCCAGGACGCCCTTCTTTTTGGTGTTGCCGTGGCCATAATAATAGTAGTAATAATAATCGTCGCCGCTCATGGGGACCCCGTTCAAGACCACCCCTAAGATATTGGCATTGGCTTTGTCTAACAGGCTTTTCGCCTGGGTGGCCAGGTCCAGTCGGGTGACGTGGGAGCGAATCACCACGATCACGCCATCCACCTTGGCCGCGAGAATAGCCGCATCAGCGACCGCGACGACCGGGGGCGAGTCGATCAGAATCAATTGAAACTTCTCCTGCAGTTCTTCGATCACCTGGAAAGTGCGTTTAGAGGCCAGGAGTTCCGAGGGATTCGGTGGTATCGGACCAGAGGTTAACAGCTTTAACCGGGGTATTTCGGTATCCCGGATTAGCTCCTCGCCGGTCACGCTCCGGTCAACCAGGAGATTGGTAAACCCCTTTAAATTATGTTGATTAAAAATCTTGTGCTGCATTGGTTTCCGCAGGTCACAATCAATAATCAAAGTAGCTACCCCGGCCTGGGCCATGGCGATTCCCAGATTACCCAGGGTCGTACTTTTACCATCGGAAGGGCCCACGCTGGTGATCAACAAGGTTTTAAAAGGTCGATCAAGGCCGGCAAAGTTAAGGTTAGTCCGCAGGATGCGGTAAGCCTCCGCTACCGGTGATTTCGGGTTGTAGTGGGTTACCAGCCTTAACTCGTTACGTTCGTCCAACTGTTGTTCTCCTCTCTCGAACTGTTTTTCCCTTAACTGTTTTTCCCTCGCCCGTATTTTTCTTTACCTTGTGTCTCAGATTCGTCTAAGATCGGGATGTTGCCCAGGACCGGCAGATCAAAAACCTTCTGGACATCTTCAGCGTCCTTAATGGTGTTATCCAGGAATTCCAGAAGGAAAGCCAATAAAATCGAAAGCATTAGGCCCAGGATCCCGGCGATGGCCATATTTAGCTGCTTATTGGGTTTAACCGGACTCGTCGGAACCGGGGCCGGCGAGACCGGGAGCAAACTGGTTTCCCCTAAATTAACCGCCTGAATGATCTGGGTCTGAGTCCTTTTTTCGTCGAGCAGATTATAGGTCTTTTTCGCCTGCTCCAGAGTTTCGGTCAAGCGATCCATGGCCAATTTCTTTTCCGAAGCCTCAGCCTGCAAGGCGCGGATTTCCCCACTCAAGATCCTGATAATTTCCTCCGCCGCGTCCAGTTGGGCGGCCTTTTCCGCCAGATCGGTCTCTTTATGGATCAGGGCGTCATTCAAAGAGACATAGGCCGGGTTTATTTCTTCTTTGCCCGCTTCCCTATCCACCACGATCGTGGGGGGGACATTCTCTAGCTGTTCGATTAAGCGATTCCTTCCCGCCAGGGTCTGCTGAAAGTCATATCGAGCCTGATTAGCCAGGGACTGATACTTACTGAGGTCCGTATATTTACTTTCAATCTCTTTTTGCAGAAAGTTCAGGTTTCGCGGTTCCGCCTCCAGACGCTGCAGTTCAGAACTGGCCTCGGCCAATTTTTGCTCTTCCACACTAATCTGGCCCTGCAGAAATTCGACTGACTTTTTCATCTGTTCCTGGTTGTTCTCGGAGATAAAATTGATAAATTGCTGCTGCAGGGTGTTAGCGATATCCGCCGCTAACTGCGGGTTCGGATGGGAGACTGTAAGCTCGAGCAAGTTCGTGTCTTTGATGGCCTGAACATCGATCATGCCAAGCAAGACCTCGGCGGTTAAGCCCTGGCCTTTATCCCCTAAGGCGTTAATGGTCTGTTCCATCAGGGTGTTGTTTTTTACCTGGGCCACGTAGGTATTCATGGTTAGCTGGGGAATCGATGACATGGTACTAACCACTGATTCCAGGTCAGTCTGATTGGTGGTTGTACGGCGCTCAAGGCTAGCTCCCGGCTGGGTGACCATTAAGACAGATTTGGTCTGGTAAATCGGCGTCAGGACAAAATAACTGATGAGCCCGCTGGTGACCACGGCGCACAGGGTGAGCAAGGCGATGACCCAACGCCATTTTTTGATAATCGTTATATATTCTCGTAAATCAATAACGTCCTCCTGATCATAATGCCCCTCAAGCCTGAGGTTGTCTTCCCGTATTTGACTCTGTGCTGGCTGTTTCAACTTATATCCTCCAAATCAGTGGCTGTAATTTTTGCGGTTTGTAAGAGAATTAATTCGTAAGATTCTTCAGTGCGTTCAGCATGACAAAAATACAAACTATTTGCATCAGTAGTTGTACCTAGCGGTTCATGGGCTGGTTAATACATTAATTGGCGCTTGATATTTTTATTGATATTTGTTATATAGAGCTTTTACCTCACTGATTTCTTCCGGCGAGAGACGGGAGCGTAATAGTTTGGCTATCTCTTCCTTTTCGTCAGAGGTTATTCCCCCACTTGTCCAACTAATTAGTTGACGGATATCTTCGGCGCTCAGTTTTTTTCGGACGATATTCAGAGCCCGCATGCGGTCGGCAACAGTTACTTCGTCTTGCAATTCACTGAGCCGATCCGCGCTAATTACCGAATTTGGCGAATTGGGTTGCTGGCCGGTTCCGTCTGACTGTGGCGGGTTCATCCCACTTGGATCATATGGACTAACCGGTAAATCACCGTATCCGGGCTGGTAATCCAGGATCGGGGGATAGGTGCCTGCCCCCCCTTGGTTATTTGGGTTGTGTTCATCCTGTAACTGAGCCATCTCTGTGATTAGCTGATCGAGAAAAGATAAATCCATTTGACCCTGATTATCTATGGAAGCCTGCGAGTTTAGTGGATTTAACCCTGACTTCTGCGAAACAAACCAAAAGCCCGCGATAAACATTAATCCAAGATATACGCCTAGTCCGATTATCAGTTTGCGTTGCAGCGACGTGGGCGCAGATCTTTTCTTTCTAGACAATGTACCCACCTACTTTGTTGTGTGATTAGGTGATCGATAAATCTCCTTGTTTTACTCAATACTAAACTCGATATTAAACCCAATACTAGATTGTGTTGTAGTATAATTGTTAAATTGAATCGTTATGTAATTGGCAGATTGTTTGATTATGTAATGGACATTTCTATAGTTATTAGAGTGTTTATGCCTAATTGCTGGCTAGGTGTTTTTATGTCTTGGTCGCTAAGGTACTTGTCAAATCATTTTTATGTGAATGGTTCTGTAATTGTTAGACGATGTGTCTAGATAATAGTTTGCTTATGCGTTACAGAGTACACGAAAGAGTCGAAATATTAGGAAGTTAGATCAAAAATATGCACGGCAACCGCAAAATCCCTCACTTGGAATTATGATGACAAAATTATATCATATTTTTTACAAAGGTGACAGGTTATTTTGTATTTCAAACCTCTAAAGGCAAGAAATCCCGTAGGAAATTGTTGGATTGGTTTTATTCTTATAATCAGAAAGTCCGCTTATACTTCTGATTATGCTAAAAAAGGCCTCCACCACCTGGCAGCGGCATGATTCCGCAAAACCGGGCGGATGGAGGACTTTGCGTTCATAAGATACCTTTGATTATGGCTTACAGTTTCAAGGCTTTCACGATTAGGGTGACGGCCTCGGCTCTGGTGGCCTGGCCTTTAGGTTTAAAGGTGTTGTCCGGGTAGCCGGTGATTAGGTTATTTTCACTGGCGGTCATCACTGCGTCTTTTGCCCAGTCGGCGATATCGGCCCCGTCAGCAAATGTATAGCTGGCGGAAGTCGGTTTAAGTTGGTTGGCCTTGACGATCATGACAGCCATCTGTTCTCGGGTGACTGGATCATTCGGGCCAAACTTGGTCGAGTCGTAACCATTGACCAGGCCGGCTGCCGCCGCGGTAGCAATATATTCCTTGGCCCAGTGATTCGCAGTATCGTCAAAGACCTTGCCACTTTTCGCCGGGAGTTGGTAGGCTTTGACCACCACCGTGGCAAATTCAGCTCGGGTGATTTGATTGTTCGGCTTAAACTGACCGTCTGGATAGCCTTGGATGGCTCCCTTGGCCACCAGTTTATTAATGTTGGCGGCAGCCCAGTGTCCGGTAAGGTCAGTTAATTGCTGCTCACTAGCTTCGTTGACTGAGATAATGGCGTACTTGCTGCAATGGTTGATGGTAAAGCTGATCGTCTTTTTTGCCCGATCAACTTGGCCATTTTGCCGTTCCCATCTTTTTTGGGTTTCGTTGTAATAGCCGACATCAAGGGTATCCACTTCTTCGCTAGTGAGATTAAGATCGGCATAAGACAAGACAACCGTAACTGGTTTCTTAAACTGAACGCCAGTCAAACTGCCTTCGGTGGTCGCGCTAAACTCATAGACCGGACCAATCAATTTGTTACCGGCGGAGAGTTGCAAGACTGCGTTTTTGGCTTCTGTCTGGCTGAGTTGGCGAACACCGAGGGTAAAGGTCTGATCATCAGGTAAATCTAAGGCGGCTGGCGGCAGTCGGAAGGTTACGCCGCTAATTGTGATTTCCAGCCCTTTACCGGCAATATTGATCTCTTTGAGGGAATCACCGGAAATGGTGATTGAGTCCTCGTTTTGAGCAGCACTGAGTTGAACGACATCTTTGCCAGCAGCTAACTGTTGCTCAATCTCGGTTGCTGTTTCGTCCTGCGGTGTGGAAGGGTTAGGCTGATTGACCGCTCCACCACCGCCGCCTCCTCCGCCCCCGCCACCGGAGTTATTGCCGGTTCCTAAGACACTGTCTTTGACCGCGTTGCGCAAGGGGATCAGGCTAGGGTGAAGTTCACCGTTCATCAGCGTATAAGCAATTTCCTCGCTAAAGGATTGGAGTAGCGCGTTGAAGATGGTTCGGTGCTGTCTCCAGGTTATAACATCTTCTAAGGTCTCGTACATAATTGTATTGAAATTTGCCTCAGTGAGAGTGCCTCGTTTTTTTACTTCGTTATCCAAATCAGCTAAAAACGCTGCTATTTCCGCATCGGTGGCCCCAGGTACATCTCCCCCTGGGTTTTTTAGTCGGTCAATAAAACTGGCATACTGATTTTTCAAAATTTCATAGCTGGAAGTCAGGCTGGCTGCTCCAGCTATTTTAATCTTAAGAACCCCTCCAAAAAACATGCTTCCACCGAGCATGGCCAACGTTAACATGAGAGCCAGGCATTTACTAATTGATTTTCGGTTTTTAACAAACCACATTTATTTACCACCCTTTTTCTTCTACACACCTTTAGCATATAGATTAATTGTATGTTTAAGTCGTCCCTTCCTTTATTGACATATATCGGAATTCGCTTAGTTGCATATAGACGCTACAGCATTATTAAGTACATACTTTAATAAGTTATTAACCGCCCGTACCCGCCGGGTGCAACCACGGCTGAAAATAGATCACTATTCGCAGGTGCATTCTAAGCGTATTGTAAAAAACTCCCCCGGGGTATGCCCAACCCTGGGGGAGTCCTTTCCCAGGCAATTTTCGCTGACCGCGGTTAACTCCATGCATACAGGGTTTATTATATCCTACCTTTTAAGTAAGATATGTGATTCTCACCTACTCTAGAGTTAAGGCGTTGAGCAGAATAGTGACCGCTTCCGCCCTGGTGGCATTACCTTTTGGTTTAAAGGTGTTATCCGGATAGCCGGTAATCAAATTGTTACCGCTGGCAATGGCTACGCCGTCTTTGGCCCAATCCGAGATATTTGCTTCATCGACAAAAGTCTTGGCATTGTTGGCTTCTGTAAGCCCGGTAGCATTCACAATTAGTAAAGCCATTTGTTCCCGAGTGATCAGATCATTCGGGCCAAAGGTGGTGTCATTGTAACCGCTGACATAACCATAGGCAGCGGCTGTGGCAATGTAGTCTTTTGCCCAATGGTTAGCGGTATCATTAAATACTTTACCGCTCTTAGGTGCCAAGTTAAAGGCTTTGACTACCGCGGTGGCAAATTCGGCCCGGGTAATAGTTTTATTGGGTTTGAAGGTTCCATCCGGGTAGCCGGTAATAACACCGGCATTAACTAGAGCTTCGATATTTGCCTCGGCCCAATGTCCAACTATATCCGGGAAGGTAGCTTTGTCGATATCGGTCGCCAACACAGCAAATTTAGTAAAGTGATCTATCTCACCGCTAATCTTGCCATTGACTTCATCAATTTGAATATTATCCAATTCTCTCCAAATCTGGCCATCCAGCCAGTAGAGGCTGATTTTTTGCTTGCTTAAATCAACTTTGCTCTTATCATAGGTTAGCGTAATAGTGACTGGCTTGTCGAACTTGCCACTTTTATCCTTAGTAATTTCTACGACATCGCTAACCAGGTTTTCTGCCATCGGCAGATTGGAGGTATTGCTGACTATTTCAATTTTAACCTTGAAGCTGCCACTCATCGCGTTTGCAGGGATTTCAATGGTCGCTCCGCTGCCAGTTACTGTTCCCCCACTGGTGGTAACGGTTGTCCCGGTGAAAGTGGATCCACCACCACCGCCACCGCCGCCGCCACCGCTATTCACGTTAACGGTAAATCGCAAGATCCAATCGTTGGCTGCCGATGCACCCGCATAATCTCGGTAAGCTGTTATTATCGCTTGGCCTGGATTTTTGGCTTCAAGTTTCACGGTTTTACCTTGATCATTTTGATCATTGATCGCAACTATGTTATCGTTTGAACTTACCCATTTAACTAAACTGGTGGCATCCTTGTCCATGATTTTTATCTTGCAGTATGCTACGGCAGACGACGTGGGTAAAGTAATCCCGACACTTCCGATTGGGGTTTGCTGCGCACCTTCAACCGTATAGGCTTTAGCTTGGGAACGCACGGCGGCTTTAGCCAG
>JAAZDI010000348.1 GCA_012512295.1 Syntrophomonadaceae bacterium | reverse complement strand
GTTCATTACCAATCGCTAGCCGAACATCTTCTATCATTTGGCCTAGACTCATTTCCACCACCAGAAAGGCTCGAGCGTTTTGCGCCGCCTTAACAACCGCTTCAACCGGAAATGGCCATAAGCTAATTGGTCTTAACAGCCCCACTCTAATCCCGGCTTCTCTAGCCAAACGAATTGCCCTTCGGCATACCCTAGCCGAAATTCCGTAAGCAACCACGACGATCTCTGCGTCTTCAAGCAGGTAACTAGCATACCGTTTCTGTTCAACCGCCATCTGTTCCCATTTTCTAGCCAGATGTCGGTTATGCTTTTCTAAATCGTCCCCACGCATATAAAATGAAAAAATCTCGTTATGTTCTCGACCACGGGCGCCTGTTGTGGCCCAAGGTTTCTCGACCTCTGGATTCGGACAGGTGGGGAATGAAACAGCTTCCATCATCTGACCCAGCATTCCATCACCTAAAATCATTACTGGGTTACGATACCGGTCGGCTAAGGCAAAGGCCTCCCAGGTTAAATTAATCATCTCCTGAACCGAAGCTGGAGCCAGGACCAGTAACCGATAATCGCCATGCCCTCCGCCTCGGGTGGATTGAAAATAATCTGATTGACCGGGCTGAATACTACCTAGACCCGGGCCGCCTCGCATCATGTTAATAATTACCGCTGGCAGTTCCGCGCAAGCTAAATAGGAGATTCCCTCCTGTTTTAGACTTATTCCAGGACTAGAAGAGGAAGTCATGACGCGGACCCCAGCACCGGCTGCACCATAAACCATATTAATGGCGGCAACCTCACTTTCAGCCTGTAAGAAAACTCCCCCTACCTCGGGCATTCGCCTGGCTAAGTATTCAGGCAATTCGCTCTGGGGAGTAATGGGATAACCGAAAAAGCAACGGCACCCGGCCCGGATGGCTGCTTCGCCGATCGCTTCATTCCCCTTCATTAAGACTTTACGAGTCATACTATACCCCCCGTTAACAATCGCTATCCTTCGTTGATGCACTGCGTAATCATTATTCTTTATGCTCTGATAGTGTGCCACGCAGCATGGAGGTCTAGGCTGTTTCTTTAAAGATTTCTATAACCAGATCGGGACACATCCGAGCACACAGCGCGCAACCGGTACACTTTGAGGAATCATTAAGGACAACCGAGTTATACCCTAAAGCATTCACCTTACTCCCAATTAGCAAAAGACCTTTAGGACAGGCGGCCGCACATAAACCACACCCTTTGCAAGATTGTTCCCGGATTATCATTTGAACCATCTGGTTATCCCCCTAATCTATTCTAAAAATTAGATGAATAGATACTAAGTGTCAATTTGTTTAAGTAATAATAATCAACAACTATACTTGCGAAATAAAAAACCTCTCATCCCAAACAAGGGACGAGAGGTATTACTCCCGCGTTACCACCCAAATTGCCACTTAATTAATAGCAGTGACCACCTTGACATGTGACCATCATCACATCGCATTTTAACGGACGCACGCCGACCCGACTTACTTGGTTAATCCCGTTCAGTTGGTAACTCCGGGAGGATATCACATATTACCATGGTACCGGGATCGCAGCCTCCCCAGCTCTCTGAAACCACTTCCGTAATACGCAACTTATTCCCATCATTGTCTTAATCACTATTTAATTAATTATTAATATTAATTATGTTGTATAATACCTGATTATTTTCCTCATGTCAAGCACAATTAATAGCACTGCAAAGCTAGACGTCCCCTGAAGTTGACCAGTTTTTTGGGCTATGTTATAATAACTTTAGTCATAAATGAATTGCGGGATGGTGTAGCGGTAGCACCCATGACTCTGGATCATGTTGCCTAGGTTCGAATCCTAGTCCCGCAGCCAGAAAACATAACCTCTGGGTATTTGCTCAGAGGTTTTTTGTGTTTAAATGCTAACCTATTTGGTGGTGAAAACTTAAAAAATTTTTGCGATTAATTTAGTGAAAATTTAAAAAATTTATGCTATACTTAAGCCACCAGGAAAGAGGGTGGGCTTATGTTATGTAAAGTTACTAGTATTGAAAATACTCCCCATTTACTTGAATTTGATCAAAGTGAGTTTGGAAAAATAAGATTAAACAATAATGGCAGGTGTATAGGTGTACTATATTTTGAACCGAATAATCGTGCTGGATTTGCAGAAATTCATTATTTAAAAGTTGAAAGAGAATATCGACGCCTAGGCATTGGGTCTCGACTAATCGGACAATTGAAAAAACTATGCCAAACTCAATATAACTCACCTGACATTGAAGTCTATATCACCCCGGTAGATGATGTACGTCATGATATCTTGAAGGAATTTTACGAATCAAACGGTTTTATTGTTACCGAACGTGAAGAAGAACCGGAATCATACGATGGAATGTTTACTTTTGGCATTCGAATTCAGAAAAAATAAATTTTTATGATTATTTTAAATTAGATCGTCCACCAGAATATTCATTATCATCTTGGGTGATTCTATCACTGGAGGTGATAATTATAAAACCACGACAAACAATTCTGCGAAAGCCTTATAGATTTTATAATCAGCCTTTCTCAGAACCTAGTCAAGCTCAAGACAGTCAGGAAACGCCTGATGGTACAGACTTGGAAACCGGGTATCTGCCGCCAATCAATTTAACCGGTTTAAATGACCAAGCTTTACCCGAAGATAATAGTAATAAACAGGAACCTGATCAACAAAAACCCAGTCCAGACAAACATCACTTTGAAAAATGGAAAACTCGCTAAAGGTTTTACCTCTTTCACATAATAATTAAATTGTCAGGGAAAAATAACAATAATCAAATAATGCTATCCAACTAAATTTTTAGAAAGGTTTGATACAATGAATCAACACATCCATTGTTTAGTGAATGACTGCCACTACTGGAGCCAAGGAAATAAGTGCCAGGCTACCGAAATCCTTGTTTCTCCAGACAGTATCGCTGAAAACCAGCCCGCTGAAATCGACGCAACAATGGCTAATCAACTTAACTCCGCTGCAGCAGGTTCTTCAATGGCTACCGCTTGCAAAACATACGTTACCAAAGGTTCCGATGAAGTCAATCGGGATGGTATTAGAAGAATGTCATAACAAGGGGACCCGGTTTTACACCGGGTCTTCTACTATAGTGACACCATTATATAGTGACACCATTCCTATTAGTGATTTATTTCATTATTTAGAATTAGACATCACCCTAAATTTCTTTGATTAAAGCCGATATACTGATTAATAATAAAATAATTCGGAAAAATTAGATATTTATTTAGAGTAACCTACTTCCGTAAAACTGTTTCTTGGTTTATAATGTGATTGTGAACACTATCTCCTTTGGGGAGTGAATAATATGACTAATATTTATAGCAATCGAGTTTACGTCCACGAGAAATTTTGGATCGCTCTATGTAAGTTCCCAACAGAGGAAAAAAACGGCTTGCCCGAATACGCGCTTTTGAAACCTGGTCAGATTAACTTCTCTCAACTAGAGACTTACCAGGCGATTTCCAAGGATGAAGCAATTGATAAAGGAATCATCTTAGCCCAAAAACATGGCTTGTATCCCTAACTTGTATCCCTAATAATATAGTGTTTAATCACTGCAATTTTCCTCTCTAGCCATCTTTACTAGGGCAGCGACACAGCCTTGAATATTTTGCCTTGAGTAAATAGAAAGGTTATCCCGATAATAGTGCTGGACCAGCCGGTCGATAATCTCCGAAGTATCCTGACCTAACACCAGTTGATCATTAATGTATTGTTTTAGTTCTTTTGTTGCCTTTGTAGTGTTTTGAAAAAAGTCATGAATCTGTCCCTCTTCAGTCAGGACAACTTCGTGGGCTGGTGCTAAAATTCGAGCCTTCAATTCTTCAAGGCGTTGGAGCGATTCCAGGTACAACTGGTATCCAGAAAAGAAACAAGGAAAGATACAGTCCGGGGAGGACTGAAACCCGCCAGCGTCAGATATAAACAACGCGCTAGCTGATTGGCAAAACACACTAATGCTGCAAAGACTATGACCGGGTGTTTCTAACACTTTCAAGCACACCCCGTTTCCTAGTTCTAGTTCATCCCCCTCTTTAACTGTCAGATGAATCGGAATAGTGTTGCCCGCCGGCTTACCTGGGGGCTTGGTTATTTCTCCCCGCGCAACCAAAGCCGCACTGAGAGCGAAATCCTCATCATAAAAAGCGCGGACCGCTTTCTCCTTGCTAAGAATTTTCTTGGCTAACGCAGATCCAACCACCCTCGCCCGAGGAAAGGCCTCCAGTAAAGAGGGAACCCCAGTGACGTGGTCAGGATGGGCATGCATAACCAGAATATACGCCAGACGCTGAGGATCCAGACCTAATTCCGCAAATTGCTTAATAATATAAGGTGCGGAACAACTTACTCCCGCCTCAATCAAGGCATATTGTTCCCCTAGAATTAGATAGCTATTAAAATGATGCGTCCCTAAGAGGAAGATCTTTTCCTCAACTTGAGCCGGCCAGTGCAACTTCATCTTTTTCACTTCCTTAGGCATAGTGATAGTGAACTCGTCCAGCTTCGCTGAACATCAGGGCTTCAGGTGGAGACTGCAACTCCACCTAAAGTTTGAACAATGTACCCCCTTATAGAAGCAGGAGGCTTACTTGTCGTCAGGTAAATCCGCTCTAGTCCCTGGTTTCAGCTGTATAACGCCATACCGCCTCATCACCGAATTCATTAGCAATTATGTCTAACACAACATTATAAGCGTTCGCTTCGGCCATAAAGTATGCTCGTTCAACACAGTCCAGCTTTTGTTCGCGTGCTTGTCGAAGTGACTCACTTCTACGTTTAGCTATTTTTTTCACAATCTCTTGGATTACAGATGACCCTTCGCCAGTATTAAGATTGCACATCTTTCCACCCGCCTTTTAATCAATGTAAAATCATAATTATCTTCTTATAATGATACCTTCTCAATCCCAAGCAAGCGAAGTCGAATTTGACAGGCCCCATCCTTAGCCACTTGACGGGTGCCTAAAACCTTAGGGCAGACGACACCACAAAGCGTTATGCCAGATCCAAAGTCACTTCCTATTTCTTGACCATACAGCCGACGCAATACCGGAATCAGCGGACATTCACCAGCCCCTTCTTCAAGCCCCATCTCTCTCGGTAAACTTTCCCCTGATAAAGTACCTTCACTTAACACCCACAGTGCTTCTAACTTCTGTAAATCGTATTCTCTAAACCACTGTCTTTCTTCCTGAGTACAAAGCTGATTATTCCAGGGACTTCGTGGGTCTTTGGCCTTCCGTTCGCATTCACTTTTCCACCTCAAGTATTGTTTGGCCGCCTGACTGGGTGAAATAAAGCGTTTGTGAATTACCCGCAGTGCCTCATCGCGGCTCATAACCATGGCCAACCCAACCCCCTCAATTAATACGCACCAAACCAATAAACTGTAGGAATAGTTTATATATTTTTAATGTTATATTTATTTGCTACATTTCCTTTAGTCTCGAGACAAATAACAAAAAATTAATTGTGTCCTTAATATTCGGAAAAATCAATTCAGTTAAATTATAGCAAAAAAAATAACCGATTTTAAGACGGCTATCTAATTAAAATCTATCGTTCTCAGGCAGATTATTTTCCTCTAATCCTTGCCGGTAATTCCGGCTGAGACAATGAATTGTAAAGCCTGTTCAGTTTTTACATCTATCAGTTCAACCCGTTCCTTAGGAATTAGAACCGTGAAACCAGCCCACTGCATGCTTTGCATAATGTAAACGGCCACGTAATCCTTTAGGCCAAAGCACTCCGCTTCTTCCGCTGTTACAAAACCAAGGATTTTAATCTGGTCATCTCCAGGCAAATTAATCAAAGCCACTTTGCCAAAATAGTCCTTCTTGCCCAAAAGGGCGTTGACGGTATCCTTAATAATAGAATAAACCATTTTAACTAAAGGCATATTGCCAAAAATACGGTCAATAAACACAAAGATCTTTCGGCTTAAGAACCAACTACTTAAGACTCCGACTAAAGTAATCAAAATCAACGAAGTTAACAGGCCAAGGCCAGGGATATCTATTCCCCAAGCAATAAAATACTTGCCAATAATTCCATCGGTTATCTTGAACACTGCGACCACGATGTAAACCGTCAGCGCGATGGGCAAAAAAGTTAAAATGCCTTGAATAAAATAACTAATAAGTTTTTTCATACAGTCCTCCTGGCACTAGGAAGACCGGCTCATACCGGTCTGATAAACGATTATCCACAACTAATTGTTAGGCCAACTAGATTACCACGTCGAAGATTTCCTTCCTTCCATATTATTCCCCCAAAAGACCTCCTCAAAACAAAAAGTTATACTAAGCACCTATGCCAGCTAGGCACAATCACTAATAAAAAGAGCTTACCATATATCATCCTGTGTGTTATTTAAATAAGGGCCATTTTTTTAGCTTCCTTCCTTAACTCCATCCGGAAGTCAGGATGGGCGATGGCGATTAATTCTTGAGCCCGCTGCCGCAAATTTTTACCCCTTAAATGCGCAATCCCATATTCGGTAACCACATAATCAACATCATTTTTTGTCACTGAGACAATAGAACCCGGCTTGAGATAAGGGACAATCCGGGAACAGCGTCCCTGATTATAAGTTGAAGGAAGAACCAGGAAACTTTTGCCTCCCCGAGAATGCATCGCCCCCCGACAGAAATCAACCTGCCCCCCGGTCCCGCTGTAATATTGATAACCAATACTCTCGGAGGCGCATTGACCAAATAAGTCAACCTCAAGAGTAGCATTAACGGCGACAAAGTTTGGATTGTGAC
>JAAZDI010000347.1 GCA_012512295.1 Syntrophomonadaceae bacterium | reverse complement strand
TGCGGGAATTCTGGGAGCTACTTTGTCGTCAGCTTTGTCAACTATGGTTGGTGCACCCAGGATTCTGGCGGCCCTCGCTGAGAATCGCACTATTCCCCTGGCCCGGGTTTTAGCCAGTAAAACACCAAACAATGACCCGCGTAATGCCATTCTTGTTTCTTCAGCAATTGCGCTGGTTGTTATAATGGTCGGCAATCTGGATTCGTTGGCGACCATGTTGACGATGTTCTTCTTAGCCACTTATGGAGCGATTAATCTGATTGTTTTTATTGAGAAAACATTGGGAATTGCTAGCTTCCGGCCACAATTTGACCTGGCCCTGGTAATACCAATTGTCGGCTTTTGCGGTTGTCTGGGGGCTATGTTGCTAATTAACAAGCTGTTTACTATCCTGGCTATATTAGTTATTGTTTTAATCTATTCCAGATTGGCGAGCAAAAACCTGGTTTCACCATGGGGGGATGTCAGAGGGGGCGTCTTCACAGCGATTACCGAATGGGCTGCTCAAAAGGCAATGTCTATGCCGTATCATCCGCGTTTATGGAAACCTTCAATAATTGTCCCGGTTGAAAACCCTCTAAACTACCGCAATGTTATGCACCTTACCCGCGACATCATTTATCCATCCGGCCGTCTGTACTGCTTGAGCGTCTATACGGAAAATAATGGGTTATCTCAGCTTGAATCAAAAAGAGAGTTATTGGCACCACTTATTGCCGAAGAGCTATTTGTTCAAGATATAAGTATAACTGACGGCAGTTTTGACTCGGCACTGCCAGTAGTATTGCAAACCTTAAAAAGCAGTTTTTTGCCCCCTAATGCAGTATTATTAACGATTAGCAATAATCGAGAAAAGCAGAAACGGCTGCTTAGTTTAATTGAAAAGATCAATTCTTTTCAAATCGGCTTAATGTGCTTACATATTCACCCCAAGACTGGTTTTGGTCAGGAAAAGAAAATTAATCTGTGGTTGCGGGATCGGAGCCCGAATATTAATCTAGCGGTGTTAACTGCTTTTCAATTAATGCAGAATTGGGATCAGGCTAATCTGAATCTATTGAGAGTTGTGAAAAACCGTGAAGATATTGAAAAGGCTGTCTTGAATTTAGAATTTTTTAAGGAAAAAGCCAGACTGCCGGTAAATACAGCAGTCAGAGTAATCCAAGGAGATTTTTACGAGGTAATTCAACAGGAAACAGCAGATATCACGATTTTTGGCATGCCGGTTCCTTGTAACACTATGTTTGATTTAATCGGTAAAGTGCCGAGTACGGTAATCTTTTTGGCAGATTCAGGCTTAGAAAATGCAATAGTATAGCGGTAAATCAGCCTATTTTGGCGGGTAATTATAGACTATTGATAATCTTACGTTTTGTGCCGTTTTTTACTCATAATTTAATTCATCGATGATTTTTTCCAACTCGCAAATAGTTTGCCTTTTTTCTTGCTTCTTTTTTGCTGTCTTACTTAACATCAAGTTCATATAATCCCAAAATGCAGCAGTCATATTGCTTTCGTTTATCGCAAAAAGCAACGGCGGCGAAGAGGTTTTGGCTATCAGGACACCGACATCCTCTTTAACATAAATCAGGGCACCGGTTATTTTCTTACTGGGAGCCAGATGCACATGATAGTTAGCATAGGACCGGAGTAACTGAATAATATTTTGGAGATGACGACGAAATTCCTCAGGGGTATAGAAGAGTTCAGTGTCAATCAGCAGATCGGATAAGCCAATTTTAACCTTATGCCTTTGGATAGATTGTATGTCAGGCAAACTAATTATTTCAGTGGGTATTGGACCGGAGGTGATTAGTAGTGACAACCGTTTTTCCTTTTCTGTTGACTTGAGCACTTTTGACGACAAATACCGCGTACCGGGAACTGGTCATGATCAAGGCTATCAGTTAATGATAGTAGTTAGGGATGAAGATTATCGCTTTGGGACGTGCCTTTTAACTTACTACCTGGTTGACGGAGCGGTTGGTGACCTAATCGCAGCGAAGGCGGCGGCGAATGCCAAGGTGCAGGCTAACTACACCACGGCCAGTTGGGCGATCTTAACAACTGCCTTGGCACTGCCGGAAACGACCACGGACGAGATAGTAGCAAAGACGGCGGCGATTAATAATGCGATTGCCGGTCTGGTATCAGTTACTAGCGGTGGAGGCAGCAGCGGCGGAGGTAGCAGTAGTAGCGGAGCACCCACTACCCCAACAGCTCCTCCAACAACGACAACCCCTCCCACAACAACGGATGGAACGACTACAGCGTCAACCAGTACGACTGCCGCTCTGGATAGTGCTACCGGTAAAGCTACCGCTCCCGTAAGCACAACAGCTATGGAAGCCATGATTACTCAGGCCAAAACAGCGGAGGCTGCTGGACAGAAGGCGGTCGTGGAAATAAAAGTCGAAGCAGCCCCAGAAGCGAAAGCGGTGGAGATCGCAATTCCCAAAACATCAATTATGAACTTGGCGACTGAAACGCAAGCCAACGTCACGGTTAATACAGTCCTGGCAACCGTCACCTTTGACAACAAGGTGCTTCAGACTATCAGTAATGCGGCTTCGACTGGGGATGTCAGCATCAGCGTAGCTAGTGTTGATGCGGGTTCGTTATCCCCGCAAGCGCTGGCGGTTGTTGCTGATCGTCCAGTTTACAACTTCTCAGTTAAGGCTGGGGACACAGAAATCTCCAGTTTTGAAGGTGGAAAGGCTCGCCTCAGCATTCCGTATACACCAAAACCAGGTGAGAAGGAAGAGGCGATTGTCGTTTACTACATTGACAACAATCAGAACTTGATTGCGGTCCGGGGTGCTTTCAATCCGGCTACCAATACGGTTGATTTCGAGACAACTCATTTTTCCATATATGCGATTGGTTACAATGACGTCAGCTTCGAGGACGTGAAAGATACAGACTGGTACAGTAATGCGATTGGATTCCTGGCAGCCCGGGATATAGTCAAGGGAGTTGAATCGGGCAGATTCGGCCCAACTCAGCAGATGACCCGAGGACAGTTTGTAGTGATGATGATGAAAGCCTACGGAATTGATCCTGAGCAAAACCCGACGATCAACTTTGCTGATGCCGGAAATACCTATTACACTAATTACCTGGCTGCTGCCAAAAATCTAAAGATAGTAAGCGGGATCGGGGACAATATGTACGCCCCAGAACGTTTTATTACTCGGCAGGAGATGTTTACAATGCTCTACAATGCCCTAAAGGTCATTGAGGAACTGCCAGAGGGAAGCGGTGACAGGAACCTGGAAAGCTTCAGTGATGCCGATGGAATTGCTTCCTGGGCGAAACCAGCAATCAAGCTGTTTGTCGAAACGGGCACAGTAAGTGGGAGCAATGGATTGCTGAGGCCTCTGGCCACTTCTTCACGGGCAGAAATGGCTCAGGTTTTATACAATCTTTTGCATGGATAGTATGAATGAGTAGACAGACAAGGAAGCAAGGAACAGGTAGTTCCCTTGCTTCCTTTATTATCTGGATTCAATATTGGTTAGTCGTCACTGTCGGCAGTGACATGGTTTCAGTCCGGCTTTGGTGAGGTCAACCATATAGCTAATTATAATTAAGATATTATTACCACATCTACCAATTCCAGGATCCATCCGGGTTCCATCGACTGGGGGGCGGTTCGATCAGGCCAATTTTTAGCAGGATCGTATCTTTAAGAGTATTTTGTACTCTAAAATATCCCATTTCTTTACACTTTTCATCTGGCTGATAATTATTACTCTCAGCCTCAGCAATAGTCATTGCTTTTAAATTGCTAACATCTAAGTCGCTTGGGTACTTATTCCCGATAATATAGGGGGGAGCATAATAAAAATGAGTTTTTTCATCCACATAGACAATAGCTTCCGGGGGGATCGGTTTGTTGATCATAATCAACTGACCAAAAAGGGCAATCAGTACAGATATACCTATAATAAGGGCTATGATAGCATATAGCTTCTCCATAGGACCGCCTTTAATTGGGTCAGTTTTCAATTGGATCTTTCACCTCGCATGTTAAAAAATCGAGATTATATTTCAGTAAGCATTATCTATCTACTATTATAAATCTTTTCGATTTAATCGCAACACTTTAACAAATTTTGGAAGGATATAATGCTACATCAAAAGACTCTCACTTCTGTTAGTGGGGTTAACAAACTACCATACTAAACAACAAAACCGTCCCCTTGCTTCCTATGCCTTGAATATAATGTTTAATTTCAGCCCGGTTACCCGGGCTATCTGCCTTTGGGTCGAACCTTTAATTGTCTTGATCTTCCTTAGCAATTCGTTGCGTTTTCTTTTTTCCATGGTTTGCAGCGCGGCTATCGGTTCCCCATTCAGGATTGCCTCGATTTCTGTGATCAGATTGGCATCGCTGAGGCGTAGCTTTATTTCATCATCAAGACAGGCATCTTGGTTTTCTTCTTGCATATATTCTGCAAACCTCTTTATTGCTACAGTTTCTTTATCTGCGAACAAGCCAAGGATAAACTCTTTGTTAGTCAGACCAGTTGGATACTCGTTTTGCCCGTAATATGCCCGGCAACTGCTCCATCTATAATCTTCTGGCTTGATTGTCATCTTTGCCATCACCGGGTTTTGATGAATGTATCGGATTACACTTAGCAAATAAGCATCATCTTCTACGCATTCACTCTTATAACGGTCCTGAAAGACATGCCCGACTCGATTATATTTAGCGTTATACCACCATGCATAACTCGTGCCAATTCGCTGCATAGATCGCGATACTTCTTCTTCTTTTTCCCGAATTAATAAATGAATGTGGTTGGTCATTAGGCAGTACCCGTATAATTCAAACTGATTATTATTTTTCATTCGGGATATTGTTTCCAGAAATCTTTGATAGTCCTCTTCTTCTTGAAAAATATCCTGCCGATTGATCCCTCTGACCATAAGGTGATAAATCCCGCTTTCACTCTTTTTCCTGGCTTGTCTAGGCATTCTATTGGTACTCCCTCATTTAATATTGTTTTATTTTATATACTATATTAAATCAGATGAAAAACCACAATATCCCCGGCAAAGGTGTTTTTTATAACGGCATTAGCAATAGATAATCAGTAAATGGTTAACGTTATCTGGCAAAAGGAAGCAAGAGAACCGTCCCCATGTTTATATTTGTGTTATACTTATTAATGAAAGGGAGTGAGAATATTTGAATATACTTGTGGAGAAGTTTAAAGAAGTCTTATTCGCGGTCCTGCCAGTCACAATAATCGTTTTGATATTAAACTTTATCATTACTCCTCTGGAAACACATCTCATATTATGATTTCTCCTCGGGGCTATCTTAATTGTCATCGGATTGTCTATCTTTTTATTTGGCATTGACATCGGTATTGGCCCGATTGGGAACTTAATGGGGGCAGCCCTGGCGAAAAGTAATAAAGTCTGGATAATTGGTTTGGCGGGTCTAAGCCTCGGGTTCCTTATTTCAATTGCCGAACCTGATTTACATGTGCTGGCCGGGCAAGTGAGTAATGTGACATCTGGGGTAATATCTAAAGCAAGTCTGATTATTGTGGTATCGATCGGAATTGCGGCGATGTTATCTATAGGTTTGCTAAGAATAGTTTATAATAAACCATTAAATAAAGTTTTAACGGGCCTTTATTTTGTTATTTTTATATTAGCTTTATTTTCCTCGTCTGAGTTCTTGGCCATATCATTTGATGCTTCGGGAGCAACTACCGGGGCGATGACTGTTCCGTTTATCCTGGCCTTGGGAATAGGGGTATCCTCCTTAAAAGGAGGGATAGAATCAGAAGAGGATAGTTTTGGATTAGTGGCGATCGCCTCAGCCGGAGCGATAATTGCAGTCATGTTTATGGGCGTTTTAACCAGGCCGGAGGGATATAGTGGTGATTTAGCGTATGATACAACTCATTTCACCTCTGTTATAGGCCCGTTTATTCAAAAAGCCCCAACCATGATGCTGGAAGTTTTGTACGCCTTACTTCCTATCCTGTTGTTATTTTATTTTTTTAATATTTTTGCTTTTAAACTGCCGAAAAAGAAATTGCTAAAGATTTCAAAAGGTCTTATCTATACTTTCATTGGACTGGTTCTGTTTTTAACCGGTGTAAATGCTGGTTTTATGGAAGTTGGCAGTGCGGTGGGTTATAATGTGGCCGCTTTGGATAACAAATGGGTGCTTATCCTTACTGGATTCATCCTTGGTTTAGTAGTGATTCTCGCTGAGCCAGCAGTTTACGTTTTAACTGAACAAATAGAAAATGTTACCAGCGGATATGTGAAAAGAAATGTTATATTATTTGCCTTATCAATCGGGGTTGCTTGTGCGGTTGCTTTAGCGATGTTAAGAATAGTTGTCCCTGAGATTCAGTTGTGGCATTATTTGTTGCCTGGTTATTTAATATCAATTGTCTTAACTTATATCGTGCCGAAGCTCTTCGTCGGCATTGCTTTTGACTCGGGCGGAGTTGCTTCGGGCCCAATGACCGCAACCTTTATTTTAGCTTTTGCTCAAGGAGCAGCAGAGGCGATGGAAGGAGCTAATGTATTAATTGATGGGTTTGGCGTAATTGCTATGGTGGCTTTAACGCCGTTAATTGCCTTGCAAGTTTTAGGATTAATTTTTAAAATAAAAGCAGTAAAAGGGGGTCTAGAAGAGAATGGAGAACCAAGTTAATGGGATAGCGTACGAGCTATTATGCGTCATCGTTAATTTTGGGTTGGGCAGCAAAGTGCTTAAAACGGCGAAACAGAGCGGCGTATCTGGCGGGACCGTTTTCTTAGGGAAAGGAACGATAAAGAATCATTTGTTAGAACTTCTAGGCCTGTATGATATTAGAAAAGAAATAGTGCTGACCATAGCGGAGAAAAAAACGGTGGATAAGGCACTTGAGGATTTGAATAAAAAGTTTAATTTTGCTAAACCCAATCATGGGATCGCATTTACTACTTCGGTGGCGAACATTATTGGTGCTAGACACTGTATCGATAATAAGCTTAAAGCTAGTGGAGGTGGAACCAACCCAATGCATAATGCCATTTTTACGATTGTTGATCGAGGGATGGGCGAAACGGTAGTCGAAGCCGCCGAAAAAGCCGGCTCAAGAGGGGCCACGATAATTCACGCCAGAGGTTCCGGGATTCACGAAAACAGCAAGCTTTTCTCAATGGTCGTCGAACCAGAAAAGGATATCGTGCTGATTTTAGCGGAGGAAAGCCTGACTGAGGGTATTGTTGCCTCCATTAGAGAAACCCTAAAGATCGATAAACCAGGACATGGCATTATCTTC
>JAAZDI010000346.1 GCA_012512295.1 Syntrophomonadaceae bacterium | reverse complement strand
TTCTGCTTCTTCTGGCCGGGCTGTTATTCGGGGGTGGGGTTAAGTACGCCCAACACTTCCTGAATCCGTCTGGGACAGTTGTAATTGAGGCTAACGGATTGACCGGCAACCAGGCAATGCCGACCAGTTCATCCAACAGTGAGTCGGTTTCTGCCGGTAAATCGGTCACTACGGGGGATCCAGAATTGGTACCCTCCTTAATTTATGTTCATGTAGTAGGGGCAGTGGAGAAACCGGGTTACTATCAATTGCCAGCCGGGTCTAGAGTTTTTGAGGCTGTAGAAAAAGCGATTCCTCTGCCTGGGGCAGATCTTCAGGCGATTAATTTAGCGCGGATTTTATCGGATGAGCAACAAATCTATGTTCCGAAAGCAGGCGAGTTTGCTGCGGGAGTGCCGGTTGGCGTAAACGGTGGAACAGGGGCAAGCAGCGCTACAGCTCTAAATGCGTCAAGTAGTCTCGGGACTGCCGGGGGTTCAACCGGCAAAGTCAATCTAAATACTGCTTCGGTTCAAGAGCTGGACGCTCAATTACCCGGGATTGGTCCAACCCTGGCCCAGCGTATTGTGGATTATCGGCAGCAACATGGCGGGTTTCGCAGCGTCGAAGATATAAAAAACGTCAGCGGCATTGGCGAAAAACGGTACGCCGAACTTAAGGACCGGCTAACGGTTCATTAAGTTTAAGGCCGAATAAATATCGTTCAAACTGTTTTCGAATATTTGTTGAGGCGATGTATGTGGCCAACCCCATGGTACTGATTACTTTCGCCTTTATCCTGGGCATTATTCTCGGCCAGTATTTGAACGGACCGCCCTGGGCCTGCGGCATCCTGGCCTTAACCGCCGGAGTAATCACCCTTGTGACAATTAAGCAAAGAGCTAAATTCTCAACCGAAGTCCTGTTGCTGTTCGCAGTTAGCTTAGGCGCTTTTTGGCTGAGTTTAGCCCAGGGACCTGGCTCTCAATTAGCCCAGCAGACTGGGACCTACTTGGATTTGACTGGTTGGGTGGCTGAGGAGGGGCGGGTTTATGAAAATCGGGAAACCTATCTACTGCAGGTCCATGAATTGCTTTTGCCGGAGGGTAATCAGGTAGCGTTAAACGAGCCAGTTTTATTGACTATTTATCTTGATCGTCTAGCTGAGTCTCAGCCGGTAACCGTGGGAGCTTCTCCTAGTTTTGGATATGGCGATGTTTTGCGGGTTCACGGGCAATTGGAATTACCTAAAGGACCCCGGAATCCAGGAGAATTCGATTACCGAGCTTATCTGCTTCGACGGGGTGTTCATACCCAAATTACGGTATATCCTGGTGACGTAGTACGGTTAGAGTCCGGACAGGGAAACCCGATGTTGCGGTGGGTGCTTAGTCTAAAAGCCCGCGTCAA
Organism: Syntrophomonadaceae bacterium; assembly: GCA_012512295.1. Classification (GTDB taxonomy): domain Bacteria; phylum Bacillota; class Ch66; order Ch66; family Ch109; genus JAAZDI01. The sequence continues at coordinate 15,141 of JAAZDI010000346.1, read as the reverse complement.
GCAGGAGATGGTCCAGGTTATACCGCCGGAGCAAACGAAAATTCTGCAGGCCCTGTTATTCGGCGATCAGACCGGCTTATCTCCAGAAGATCGGGAGCAATACCAGCGGACTGGTCTCATCCATATTTTTTCTGTGTCTGGCTTTCACGTCGGCTTTGTTCTGCTGTTTGCCTTATTTCTAGGTCAAATCGCTAGACTTTCTCCTAAGGGACAATTCTGGCTGGCCTTGGCGGTGATGTTCTTTTTTGCAGCCCTAGCCGGTTTTCAAACCCCAGTAATGCGGGCGACGATCATGGCCGTAATTGGCCTGGCGGGGCATCTTTGGCGTCGAGAACAAGACCTGATCAATAGCCTGGCGGTTGCCGCTCTGGTTCTGCTTCTGTGGAATCCCCAGTGGCTGTTTGAGGCAGGGTTTCAGCTTTCTTTTTTGGCCACTTGGGGGATTGTTTACCTTTACCCACGGTTGGACGCCCAGATGACGCGCTGGGCTGCTTGGCGCGGTGTGGTGCTGGTGCCCTTGTGCGCTCAACTGGCGGTAATTCCCTTGGTCGCCTATTACTTTAATCAGGTTTCGGTTATCAGTCTGGTGAGCAATGTGCTGCTGGCTGGTTTAGTTGGCGTCGCGATCCTGATGGCTTTTTTTGCTTTCCTCCTGGTTTTCATTTTTCCTTTAGCTAGCCAAATTCTATTTTTGGCGGATGGAGCGCTGATTGGTTTGGTTACCAAATTGGTAACTTTTTTAAGTTTAGTACCAGGAGCAGCTTTTTTTATCGGAACGCCATCAATCTGGCTCATGCTTGGTTATTATTTTTTATTGGTGGCCTGGGGCGAAGGCTGGTTAAAACCAGCGTGGTATCGAGTGCGCAATTACGCCGTTTTTTATTTTAGCCGCTTCAGCCGTTCTAATTTAGTACCCTTAGTTTGTTTGATATTAGTGGTCGGCTTAGCGGCCGGTTGGTACTTCAAGCCGGCGGCTCCTCTCCGCGTAGTCTTTTTGGATGTGGGACAGGGAGATAGCATCTTGATTGAAACCCCAGCCGGTAAGAGAATTTTAGTGGATGGCGGCGGCAACCCGACATTCACCTCGGTTCAGAGCGCTTTCGATGTCGGCCGCCAGGTGGTGGTATCCTATCTGCGTCGGGAAGGGATAAATAAACTAGATGTCGTAGTAAATACGCATCCGGATAGCGATCATCTCCAGGGGTTGTCAGCAGTTTTGGAGGCAATACCGGTTTCCTTGGTCCTGAGTGCTCCAGTTGAGGAGACCTCAGCCCTCTGGCAGGAGTTTTATCAACAGGCCCAGGCTTTAGGGGTGCCCGTAGTGGGGGCTAAGCGGGGCATGTCGTTAAACCTTGACCCGGCTGTCTTGATCGAGGTACTGCACCCGGGAACGCTCCTTGCCGGTACCCGCAGCGATGTTAATAACAATTCCGTGGTCCTGCGAATCAAGCACGGTCAAAACGCTCTGCTTTTAACCGGTGATCTGGAAGCCGAGGGAATGCAGGACCTGCGTCAGGCCGGGGTGGAACTGCGCAGTCAGGTCTATAAGGTACCGCATCATGGGAGCCGGTATTCGCTGGACCCTCAGTTTTTCGCCGCGGTTGATCCTCAGGTAACCGTGATCAGTGTAGGAAAAAACAATTTCGGTCACCCGGACCCGGCTGTCCTGGAAGCCTGTCAGGAAGGAGCCCGGCCTTTGTTTCGGACCGATCAGCACGGCGCGATAACCGTGGAAAGTGATGGGCAACGGCTGAAAGTAATGCCGTTTATACGAACTCAGGATTAACCACAAAAATAATGTAGCCAAAAGGAAGCCGGGATTAACAGGAACCCCGGCTGTTGCTTGACTTGCTTAGTCTTTATTTGGTTGGTAGACCGATCATCTGGCGGTATTCGTTGGGGGTAGCCAAGTCGCGTCCCAGGAGTTCGACCAACTGCTTAAAGCTTTTGAAATGCTCTGCGTTATTAGTTATCTTGTCGTTGCGATGCGGCCACTTCCAGACGGTGTCCTCCATCCCAACTCGGATATGCAGTCCCAGCAGGACTGCGAAGGTTGCCAGGTAGCTAGAGGCTCGACCCGCGGCACAGACGATGATGACTGATTTGTCGTCGATTTCCATGATTCGATTATACATGTGCATCAAGCCCTCGACCATGGCCTTGGGATTCTGCATGGGGCTGCCGCCTGGGAGAGTGGGTAAAATAATCCAGTGGTAGGGTTTCTGCAAGAGACCAGTTTTGATCAGGTAGCGATCAGCGTTGTCAATATCCCCGTCGGAGTAAATGGCAATTTGGGGTTTACAGCCTAATTCTTGAACAATCCGCGTTTTTTCAATCATGACATGCGGCGGCTTGACGAATAAGGTATCACCACAGTAGGCAGCCACCGTATTAATAGGAGTAACATCCAACAGCTTGTCCTTCAATACCTCAAGCATATTCGCCCATTCGCCGTCCAGGAACGGAACCATGCACCCGTCGAATACTGTTTGAGGGAACTCTTTTTTCAGGGGGTCGATGATACGGTGGAATAATTCTGGATCCAAAACGTTGTAGCCGTCTTTATCACGGACGTGGATGTGGACGATCGGCGAACCCGCCAGGCAAGCTTCGCGGGCTGATTGATAAATTTCATCCGGCGTCTGCGGGTGGCTGGGATTTCCCCGTTTGCTGTAAAAAGCACCGGTAATGGTGGTCGAAATCGCGATTTTCTGGGGGATGTTCCAGGCTGGCTGAACTTCGATCCCTGTGGCATACGCAGTGTTGACCGGATCGACGATTTCTGGCAATCCGTAAGGAATCCAAATCGTCTTGAATTCTTCTTTTTTCTTCCACTCATCAATATAGGCCCAGTTAACCTTATCCACTGTCATTTCGACACCTCCATTATATTATATAGTTTTTGTGAAAGACAATGAGATTAATAATGAACGCGACCTGCCTAACGGGATCAAGCATTTTTAGGCCTGGAAGTATGGCCTTGGTTTCTTCTTTGGCGTAGTCAATAGTATAACTGCCTAGTTAATTCTGCAATTAGATCCCGTCATGATGGCTCCTTTTTCTTTAAAGGTTTTCCGTATCTTCCCCCCTTTTTGTAAATGATTTTGGGACAAGCCCAGCTCAGCATATAGTAGTCAATTCAATTATAAGTGGCATTTAAAATCTAACGCTGTTTAAGATGTACTTAATATTTAAGTATTACTTATATATTAAGACAAATTTAAGTGGGAGTCAACACTTTTTCCGGTTAATCTGATATATTTATATCTAGCCTTAATGTTTAAGGGAGTAGTGAAAACGGATAACCCTAGGAGAATAGGTATTTACGCGAGGCACATTTTTTGCTATCTTTATTAAATTAAAGGCCTAACTTAGTAGTAATAATAAAGATAGATTTGATTTTTAGTTATTATAAAATTGGAGTTGATTTGATGAGCAAAAATGAAAACCTCTGGACGTTGGGACATAAATTGAATAATTTTCGACTGAAAAAAGGTTACACTTTGCAGGAGGTAGCAGACGCCCTAGGGATTACCGCCTCTTTCTTAAGCATGGTCGAAAATGGCCGAAGCGGAATCGGCTTTTCCAAATTGCAAAAACTACTGGCCTTTTACGGCTTAACCCTTGCGGACCTGGCGGATAAGGAAGATCAGCATGGGAGAGTGGTTAAACTCAGTCAAGCGGCGGTCTTGGGTTACGAAATTGAAGGCGTTGAAGCACGTTTGCTAGTGGACCGCAGGAATAACTATAATATCGAACCGATTTATTTTCGAGTCCAGCCGGGTGCCAGTATTGGGTATATGCAACATCAAGGTGAAGAGTTCGGTTTTGTCGTTGAAGGCATGTTTGAGGTGTCACTTATTGACCTTGAAACTGGTAATGAAGAAAAATATATATTAGAAAAAGGAGATACAATTTATTATCCTAGCACTGTCCAGCACAAGTGGACGAATGTTTTTAGCAAAATTTCCATATTCTTAGCAGCCGTGACTCCACCAACTTTTTAATCAGACATTTGAAAGCAGCTAGGGTATTGCTTAGCCTTTAACCCTTTGCGTTAGAAAAAAGGACAGGTGTCAGTTAAGATGGAACGACCAGCTTCCAGTCGAAATAAAAAAGGCAGCGGAACCAATGAAGCTAATCCGGCCCAGGTGCTGGAGCAAATAAAACAGCAGCAGTTTCATCCGGTGTACCTGTTTTTTGGCCCGGAAAGATACTTGCTGGATGAATTGGCGGCCGCCTTGAAAGCAGCTTTATTCGATGAGGTTAATGCCGAGTTTGATTACGATCTGCTGGATGGAGAGACTTCTTCCCTATCAGCCGTATTAAACCTGGCCAATACTCCACCCTGGGTGGCGGAAAGGCGGCTGGTGCTGGTGAAAAATGTGCCCTGGTTTCGGGGGAATAAAAAAAGCAAAGCAGACAACGAAGAAACGGACTCAGCCTCACCATCAACGTTCGTTGAACCAGCGGGAACCGGGGCTTCAACTAAACGGAAAGCAGCCGAAGGGAAGGATAGTGGTGAGGAGGCGGCCTTCCTGAACTATTTAAAAGAACCCAATCCCACCACGGTACTGGTCATGTTGACTGCCGGAGAGGTTGACCGCCGGCGCAAGTTGTTTCGCACCTTGGTTTCAAATGGGACTGCGGTTGAATGTCGAGAACTGAACGACCGGGAGCGCCGTCCATGGTTAGATCGTCAAGCCAGGGCTATGGGATTGACTTTAGAATCGGCGGCCCTTGACTATTTAATCACCTTTGGCGGAAAAAGTTTATATGGTTTAATTAATGAATTAGAAAAACTGCGCTTATTTCTCGGGGAGGGACAAACCAGGGTTTCTCTGGCGGTCGTTCAAGAGTTATGTTCGAGGAGTGTGGAAGACCGGATCTTTGATATTATGCAGGCCTTTACCGAAAAAAATGCTCCCCTGGCCTTAAGTCGAATCCGAGAATTGATTGAAGCCGGCGTGCAGCCGCAGCGGATTTTTTACCTGCTGGTCCGGCATTACCGGATCATGCTGCGGGCTAGGTCCTTGTTGGATCAAGCTTACTCCGATCAGGAGTTGGCCTCTCGGCTGCAGGTTGACTCTCGTCTGGTTTATAAATATATGCGGGAAGCGCGCGGCTTTTCTGAGGCGGAATTGGCCCAAGGCTTGAAGCAGATGTTGGAGATAGATGTATCCATTAAAACTAGTGAAGGTAGCCCTGGCATGTGGCTGGAACTGCTGGTAGCCAAGGCTATGAACCGGGGCTAATTGATCAGATTAAAGTTTGAGTCGTTACGAATGTGAGTTGGATTTTAGAGTCTAAAGATTGTGAGCGAGCTACATAATGACAGCCTTAAATTTGCTAGTTTTTATCCTGGGAATTTGCGTTGGTAGCTTTCTAAATGTTTGCATTTTTCGCATTCCAACTGGCAAGTCAGTCATGTCCCCATCCTCTTATTGTTATAGCTGTGGTCATAAGCTGGGTTTGCTTGATCTAGTACCGGTCCTCAATTATTTTTATTTGCGCCGAAAGTGCCGTTGGTGCGGGGCCGCTATTACTTGGCAATACCCACTGATTGAATTCATAACCGGGCTTTTGTTTCTCTTGATCTGGCATCGCTATGGTTGCTCGTGGAAAACGTTGACTGGCTGGGTTTTTATTTCCATTTTGATTATGGCGACTGTCATTGATCTAAAGCACCTGATTATCCCAAATAAAGTCACCCGGACCGGGCTTATCCTTGGTTTACCGCTAATCGCTCTCCAATCCTGGGCTTCACTAAAAATGGGGATTGTCGCCTTATTAGCTGCTGGCTTTTTGTTCAGGATGATTGTCGTGGTTACACGGGGAGGGATGGGCGGCGGTGATGTTAAATTGGCCGCGCTGATGGGACTTTATTTGGGTCCGGTCAATGTCAGCATCGCTCTGTTTCTGGCCTTTTTAACCGGTGGAATAGTCGCGATAGTCCTGCTGGCTGCAAAACTAAAGAGCCGTAAAGACGTCATTCCTTTTGGCCCTTTCCTGGCCTTGGGCGGTCTGATTGCGTTTCTTTGGGGTAGTAATATTTGGCACTGGTATTTGGGTTTAAGTGGATTGAATTAGGAGGCTGGGGTGCGAAGATTATAGTCTTGGAGGGCAAGGGGTCAGTCGAAAGTCATCGGGAAAGGAATAAAGAATATAACTATTATGGAGAAATCGATAACGTAAATCTAATTAATTTTGCAAAAAGTACCGATAAATTAACTGGGTATAAGTACGATTACAGCCCATTATAAGCATGGTAAAGTATGTGCCTATAAAGGGTGATTGGCATAATTGCTTTATTTTTATGTTTCGAGGTAGGATGTTAAATGAATCTCTTTAACCGACCAAAATTATATCTAGATTTTCAGGATTCAATAATCAGGGTGGTCCAGGGCAATCTTAACGGGAATAAGGTCAGGGTCGATGGCTTTGCCTCTCTAGAATTAACTAAATCCCTTAGTTTTCGGCAGGATGAGGCAGAAAACCGCGAACTCGGAGCGGTTTTAACCGATTTTCTGAAAGCACATGGCTTGTCAGCCTCGCGAGCACTAGTTAATCTTAATCAAGAAGGAATTATTATCCGCACCGCGGTAGTACCGGCGATGAAAACTAAAATATTAACCGAATTTTTGCATAAAGAGATAAATGAGTTCCTGCCAGTTGACCTGAACGAGTATAATTATGATTATCGGATAATTCGCATGTATCAGGACGTGAGTGATCACCAGCAGTATTTTGAACTGTTGCTAGCCGCCGTTCCCCGAAATACAATTCAACGAATTGGACACATCCTTGAAGGAACTAATCTTTATATCTCGGCGATTGACATTCTGCCCAACTCTCTACTCCGCCTTTTTTCCCAGGCAACATATAACGAGGGAGTAGCAGTACTAGAGGTTGGGGATGATGGAACGCGAATCATGGCTATTAGAGGACAGACCCCTCTTTTTTATGCGGATATTCCTTTTCGATTATCAAATGAGGAGCAAGACTTTGTTCAACTCTTTGAAGAAACCAGGGGATATTTAAATTATTTTGCTTCCCGCCACCAGGGGCAGCAGGTAGAGGGTGTGTTTGTTTTAGGAAAGTTGGCTAAGAGTGACCGCGCGATTAGACAGATTTTTCAAGAAGTTTGGGGAGTACCGGTAATGACTCAGGTTAACGACCTGGTTCAGTTAGAATACCAGGGGAAAATGGGCAGACAATTTGCCAAAGAAGCCGCTATGTACGCTGCCAATCTAGGCTTGATGTTAAGGAAGGATGGCCATTGAAAACACCAACCAAGGAACTAAACTTTTTGCCGGCAGAGATAATTCTGCAGCGAATGCGGACCCGGACGATTTTTGTCTTTACTCTACTTGCCACTTTAGGCGTCGCTTTGCTTGGCGTGGCCGTCTACACTCCGATTTATTTAGAAAAGATGTATCGGGCCAAAATAGATCAATACCAGGCACAGTATGCCACATTAGAGGCAGCACTTCCCTACTATAATCAATTGCAGAGCCTTGAGGCTCAGTATCAGCAAAGCCAGAAGGTGATTAGAACTCTCGAGGGCCAGCGTAAACCCATTGTCAAGATTATTAATCAAATCAGCAGCGTTCTCCCGCCCGGGGTTCGGGTTACGAAGATGGAAGTCGATGTTGCTACTGGGGTGTCTTTAGAGGTACAAACACCCGGCCCGACAGATACGGCCCGCTTAATTGTGGGGTTGCGCAATCTCGGTCTTTTTGAACAGGTCGAACCAAAAGAGGTTACTCTGCAGGATAAACCCGGTACTGTGAAATTGCAGTTGCCTTTTAAGGGTGTGGCCTCATACAATGCCAGCCAGGAATCAACTGATTCAGGCGCGCTAGAAGGAGAGAACCTGGATAGTGAATTCTTTACCAAGCTTCTTGAAGAAGTGCCAAAGTCTCAGTAGACGGGAAAAGGGATTATTAGTCGTTTTTTTGGTGCTGGTCGGGAGTTACCTTCTTTATACTTTCTACTTTAAAACCCAGATTGCTGAGTTAAAGGGGCTTCAGGCTGAGCTTGAGCAGGCGCGAAATAAAATGACAGTGGCTTTGGCCCAAGGCTGGGACAACATTCCGCAGCTCGAGGCGCAGATTCGCGAGGTCAAACAGCAGCAAGAGGCGCTTTATTCAATTGTCCCACCAGTTAAAGATACCCCCGGCTTGTTGGAGGAAATCAATCAATTAACGACTAAATATAATCTTCTCGTCCCCAAACCAGTCAGCTTTAGTGAGTTGCAAAAGTATAACCATTATGCTGCTTATACGATCAGTATTAGTGTTAAAGGTCGAAGAGAGGCTGTCTATCTATTTATTCATGATCTGGAAACTTTGAATCGTTTGATAGAAGTAAAAAAATCGACTTTACAGGCCGAATCATCCGGTTATCTTACGGGTGATTTGGAACTAGTTGTTTATGTCCTGGAAAAGATTAACCCGGATCCAAGCAATTATCCCTTTATGGATTTTGAAAGGAATCACCGAGAACCGTATGAAATATTTCAGGTCATTTCCGGGAACGAGCAGGCAGTGGTTGGCAATCCGTTGGACGAGATTCCACTGCCTAAAGAACCGAATGACTTACCGGGCTCTCTGAAGCCAGCAGCAAAACAGGATAACCAAACACCAATTCAAGATGAACTCACAGCTAGCGGAGAAATCTATCAAGTAGTGGCGGGGGATACCTTAAGGGTGATTTCTGAGAAACTTTTTGGCACCCCTAATCATTGGTCGATCCTAGCGGAGGCTAATCATTTATCGCCGCCGTATGCCCTGGAAATCGGTCAGGAGATTCGGTTGCCGGATAATACCTATACGGTCCAGCCAGGCGATACCCTATATTCAATAGCCCTTAAAATCTACGGCGCCAATCAGTACTGGAAGGATATCGCGGAGTTAAACAATATGGCTTTCCCGTATTCACTTGCAACCGGACAAAAATTAATACTACCAGAACTTAATCCTGAATTAAACATTAGCCAGGACAATGCCCGCTAGGCACAACCACAAATGAAAATAGCGGACATAAGTCATCCTGAGCGTTGGCGAAGGATCTTACTCTTCAGCGTGGGAAGGATACTTTGTTTCGCTCAGAATGACACGATACTAAAACTATTTACTTGCTAACATAAAACGACACGCCTTATACTAACGTGTCGTTTTATAATTCTTTTTATTCTTTAGATTAATACGTCTCTTTAGATCAATACGTCCAGGAAAGCCCAAACATCTTCAGCTTAGGCTTCGTTAGTTTCTGCTCTTTGGCTAAGACTGGCGTTTAGTTTTTTAGCCAACTTGGATTTTTTACGGGCAACTGCATTTCGATGGATCAAACCTTTTCGAGCAGCACGATCTAGGAGACTAATAGCTTTAGTAAACACGCTTTGGATTTGTTCCGGAGCGGAATCAGCAGCAATAGCTGCATGAAATTTCTTGATCGTTGTTTTTATAGTCGATCGAGCGGCAGCGTTTTTCGCTGCTCTCTTCCGAGAAATCTCGACTCTTTTCTTGGCGGACTTGATATTTGGCACGAGGCTCACCTCCTTCGGTCCAAGACCGGTACCAATGCTACCTGAGTTAACAAAAAATATAGTAGCACGTACATAGGGAAAATGCAAGCAAAAATGTCAATGGTATAGACTAAACCCCAATGGGAAAAGCTATTATCGCCGTTAGTCATACGGGACAAGGAGGTGAGAAAGAATGAATAATAAAAGTCTTCTCGGCACGATTATTCGTTTTGTTGTATCCGCTGTTGTTCTTTTGTTAGTTGGTTGGTTTCTTCCTGGGATTCGGGTCGCTGGGTTTACCGGAGCCCTGGCAGGTGCAATCGTCATCGCTATTTTAGGTTATATTGCGGAAACTCTACTCGGCAAAAATATTTCCCCCAGGAGTCGTGGAATAGTCGGTTTTGTTACCGCGGCGATTGTTATTTACCTGGCTCAGTTTATTATCCCCAATATGCTTTCTGTATCCTTGTTGGGGGCTTTGCTGGCTGCCCTGGTAATTGGTCTCATCGATGCTTTTGTGCCTACGGAACTGCGTTAATTACCGCAGAAATATGGTAGGATAATATAAAATTTAATATAGATAAACATCTTAATGAAACAACCCTCACTTGGCTTAAGCGAGGGTTGTTTTATCGCTGGTTTTTGCTAGATGTTTCGTTATTTGAAATCGTAAACCATCTGGGTAATTGTCATACCCCTCCTCTTGTGGGCATAGAATTGGATAATCAGGAGTAATATTCTAATGCTGTACACCAGGGGGGATGACCTTGAAATTTCAAATATTCGCTTTAAGGGTTCGGTCCCGTACTCGGTGGCAACCCCTTAGGCTGGTTTTAGTCATTCTGCTAATTCTCGTCCTTATTATGCTTTTATTATATCGCCAAACAACGGAAATATCCTTGCCAGTAGATAACGGCTGGATTGTTCAGCTCCCTGAATCCTTGCTGCAAGAGACATTATCTCAAGGCATGCCTTATATTTCAGATCAACAGCAGGGTCTTGCGTCTCGGGGTTCGAGTCGTTTTGATGATTGGTGGACAAGATACGCTCATGCCGGCACAGATCCTCGGGCGATGATGCTTCTTGAAATGGGTTGGTTGGCGACTTTAGAAAGGACAGGCCGAGAATTAATCATGGTGCCAGCCAATGCAACCCCAACTGAGCCAGGTTTGGCAGATGAGCCTATTGATTCTGCGGATGTTGATCGGTTTAATGGTTTAGAAACTGAACCAGAGGATTCGGCCTCGGGTAAAATAGGACAAGGTAAACTTGGGGAACCCTTGATCGCCCTATATAATACCCATAACGCCGAAACCTACATTCCCACTGACGGAAAAGCGAAGGTAGAGGGAGAAAATGGCGGGGTAGCCCAAGTTGCTCAAACTTTAAAACAAACCTTAGAGAATGAGTATGGCATTCCCACTGTTTATGTGGATACAATTCATGACTATCCCGATTGGAGCAAGTCCTACGTCAATTCCGCTAAGACGGTCAGGGCCTTACTGGAACAATATCCGGATTTAAAGATTTTGATCGATATTCACCGGGACTCCTTAAACTTGGAAGATGCCTTAACCAAAAAGGTTAATGGACAAGACACGGCGCGAATTCTTTTCGTTGTTGGCAGCGATCAACGAATGGCCCATCCCAATTGGCGCCAAAACTTAGCCTTGGCGCAGAAAATCGCTGATAGTCTAGACTCTTTGTACCCGGGTGTGTGCCGGGGAGTTAGGGTACAGGCCGGGACCTATAATCAGCACCTGAATTCAGGAGTTATTCTGGTAGAGGTAGGTAATGATCGAAATTCCTTGGAGGAGGCTAAAAGAGCTGCTCGGCTTTTGGCCGAGGCGATTAGTCAGGTAATAAAAAAGTAATCAAAAATATTATCTTTATCGCTGCGACTGAACATGCTATATTTAATTTATTTGAATGACCTAAACATATTGGTCCATCAGATATTTGTAGGTAAAGAAGGTCTTGTTAAATGTCCCAGACTGGTACTCGGGTGGTCAAAGCGGCCGGATTCTTGATGATCACCATGGTTGTTTCCCGATTGTTGGGCTATGTGCGAGACGTGGTTATTTATACCCGTTTTGGGCAGAACAGTTATACCGATGCCTATAACGCCGCTTTTTCGATTCCTGATTTCCTGTATATGCTGCTGGTGGGGGGAGCTTTAAGTTCCGCTTTTATCCCGGTTTTCTCAAGTTACCTGGCGACGGACAAGCCGGAAGAAGGTTGGCGGGTGGCTTCTATTGTATTTAACACTGTCATGGTGCTAATGCTGGTCGGAATTGGCATTGGCTTAATCTTCACGCCCCAACTGGTCTATCTGCTGGTCCCCAAACTATCGCCAGCGGCTATTGAACTGACCATCACCTTAACCCGGATCATGTTTGCCCAGACTTTTTTTATGGCCATGAATGGGATAGCCATGGGCATTTTGAACTCCCATAAGCACTTTACCAGTCCAGCGATTGGCAGTGTTCTTTATAATCTGGCGATCATTGTGGTGGGCTGGTTGCTCTCGTTGCGCTGGGGAATCATGGGATTTTCCATCGGTGTGGTTACCGGGGCCATCCTAAATTTTGCGGTCCAAGTACCAGCCCTGATTCGACTAGGCCTGCGCTATGAATTCAGTTTTGATCTATCCCATCCGGGAGTAAGACGGATTTTGGAATTAATGCTGCCGGTGCTGATTGGCTTATCAGTTACTCAATTTAATCTGTTTGTGACGCAAAATCTGGCCTCTGGCTTGCCTGAAGGAATGATTTCCGCCTTGCGCACTGCTCAGCGCCTGATGCAAGTGCCAATCGGCGTTTTTGGAATTGCCGTCGCGGTCGCGGTCTTTCCGACCTTGTCGGAGCAGGCAGCCCGCAAAGAGACAAAGGATTTTATGCAGACCATGTCACTCGGAATCCGAACCGTCATTTTTTTGACCCTGCCGGCTGCCGTTGGTTTAATTGCTTTGCGCGTCCCGATTGTCCAGGCTCTGTTTGAACAGGGTAACTTTGATCGATTCGATACCCTGGCGACTGCTGAAGCCTTGCTCTACTTTTCCCTGGGTCTTTTCGGCTATTCCGCTATTCAGGTCTTAAATCGGGTGTTTTACTCAATTCAGGATACCCGGACCCCCGTGACGGCCGGCGTTATCACTATCGTACTGAATATTATTCTTAGTTTCGTTCTAATAAATTACCTGGGACACGGCGGTCTAGCTTTGGCTTATTCAATTGCCGGTATCTTTAATATGGTGGTATTGCTAGTTATGGCCAAGGTTCGTTTGGGAAATATTGGCGGACGCTTGCTGCTCGCTTCATTTATCAGAACTCTGACCGCCTCGTTGATCATGGGCGTGGCAGCTAGTTTGACGGTTATTTGGCTGCAGCCTCTGCTAGCATTTCACCCCAAGCTAAACCAGTTTCTTACCGTGCTTGCTGGCGTGGGAGTGGGGGTGCTGGTTTTTGGCGGATTAAGCCTGCTGTTTAAAATGGAAGAAGCCCAAATGGTGCTTAGCATCCTGCGCCGACGGTATGGCCGCCGAGCCAAGCCAGCTTAAAAGATAGAAATACTCGGAGTGATCCCAGCCGCTAAGCATTCTAACCTGATGGCGCTGGACTTTAATGAAGATCGGCGCTTGACGGTCCGCATCATTCCTCATCATGATCTTCCGAATTGCAGTAGTTGACCCACTGTTCCATCCCAAATTCAGGGCCTGGGAATTCTTCCTTAATGTACCCTTCCTTTTTTTCGTTTATCGCACCGGTTTTTTTGCCAGCCCCGGGGATAAAATTTCGGAAAAAGCCCATTGTTAAGCCTCCTTTACTTTTTGTTTTAATACTTTTAGTATTTGCGATTTACCGGTTAATATAGCCTTAGAAAAAATAAGATATCAATAAAAAAACAAAGCACCCCCTCTTAAGAAAGTGGGGGCTTTGGAATCGGGTGAAGCCTAGAGGTGTTTTCCAGTCGAAGTAATAGTTAGCTTGCCGTGCTTGATTCCTTTCATACTAATCAGGCGGGAGGCAATCTGGCGGGAGGCGGAGGCAGAACCTTTAAGGACCAGGACCTCCAAACAGTTATGGTGATCCAGGTGGACATGTAAGGTGGAGACAATCAACGGGTGATAATCGTGTTGGATATCATTTAACAGCTGTAGCAGATTGCTGCTGTGATGATCGTAGATCAAGGTTACGGTTCCCACCACTTCGGTGTCATCTGATTCCCATTCCTCTTCGACCAGGTGATCGCGGATCAAATCACGCAAGGCTTCTGATCGGCTAGGATAGCCTTTTTTTTTGATCAAGCGGTCAAACTTTTCTAAGAGCAGTGGATTGATCGATACCCCGAAACGGACCAGCTCCTCCATTCGCGCACTCTCCTTTGCAGATTTACTATCATTATGCATTTATTTTGTTAGGCGTAAAGTGTTAGGAGTAAGGTGCCTTACGGCCCGCGTTTAACGTTTAACTTAACAGTTTCATTATAAACCGTTATCCCACTATGCGCACTTTCTAAAGATAAAAATCATGACTGAGCGCTAACCGAGTTAAAACACGAGCGCCTGCCAGTCCGGCATTGCTTATGTTACCGATTAACTGTAAAATAAATAAGTTAATGAAACGATAATTAGCTTAGTCATAATGATAAGCTGGGACAATAATGCACAACAGGGGAAGGAGATTGTATGACCAGCATACCCCAGGATAGAATCCGCAATTTTTGTATCATCGCGCATATTGACCACGGAAAATCAACCTTAGCAGACCGAATTTTAGAGTTTACCGGGGCCCTTTCCGAACGGGAAATGGTGGAGCAGGTTTTAGATCAGATGGACCTGGAACGTGAGCGGGGAATCACCATTAAGCTCACAGCGGTTCGCCTGATTTATCGAGCGCGGGATGGGCAAGACTATATGTTAAATTTGATTGATACCCCCGGTCACGTTGACTTTACTTATGAGGTTTCCCGCAGTCTCGCCGCCTGTGAGGGAGCGATTTTAGTGGTGGATGCCTCCCAGGGGATCGAAGCCCAGACCCTGGCCAATGTCTATCTGGCGCTTGAGAATAATTTAGAGATTGTCCCGGTGATTAATAAAATTGACCTGCACGGTGCTGAGCCGGAACGGGTTAAACAGGAAATTGAAGAGGTCATTGGCCTGGATTCCAGCGAGGCTATCCTTGCTTCTGCTAAGTTAGGGCTCGGGATTGAGGACATCCTGGAAGCTGTAGTGCAAAAAATTCCGCCGCCTCGGGGAGATATGGCGCAACCACTTCGGGCACTTATTTTTGATTCTAACTTTAATGCTTATAAAGGAGTTATTTCCTATGTGCGGGTGGTTGACGGCCAGATCGCTAAGGGGATGGAAATAAAGATGATGTCAACCGGTCGGGTCTTTGAAGTCACTGAGGTGGGGGTCTTTAATCCGGCCTTAAAGGTGGTTGACCGGCTGACTGTGGGTGAAGTCGGTTATGTGGCAGCGAGCGTAAAGAACGTCAAAGATACCCGGGTAGGTGATACTATAACCTCGGCGCAGAACCCGGCTCCGGCCCCATTGCCTGGTTACCGAGAGGCAGCCTCAATGGTTTATTGCGGTCTGTACCCGGTAGAAG